>CALUSA010000068.1 GCA_944323275.1 Candidatus Gastranaerophilales bacterium | reverse complement strand
TAATATAGCTGTTTACTTCTGAAAGTTGCGAACATTTTTCTGCAGTTTGCGCTCAAGTGTTTTTACAGTTCTTAATAAAGGTTTCTACTATAATAATAAACAGATTAATTAAAGGATTCGTATGGCACATATTCACTGGTATCCCGGGCATATTGCAAAAGCAGAAAAGAAGCTTAAAGAACTCATTAACCTTGTTGATGTTGTAATAGAGGTTTTAGATGCACGCATACCCGAAAGTTCTGTATATCCCGATATAAAAAAACTCCTTGGTGACAAACCCCGTCTGATTGTATTGAATAAGGCTGATTTGGCAGACGAATCAAAAATTAAAAATTGGATTGATTATTATAAAAAGCAAACAGGCTTTCCGGTTATTGCTTCATGTGCATCAAAAAATAAAGATATACCTGTTATAGAAAATAAGGTTATTGAACTTGCCAAACCTAAAATTGATAAGCTTGTTGCAAAAGGATTGCTGCCAAGACCGGCTAGGGTCATAGTTGTGGGGATGCCTAATGTCGGAAAATCAAGTATTATCAACAAACTTATAAAAAAAGCAAAAACTAAAGTTGGGGCAAAAGCAGGCGTTACAAGACAGCAGCAATGGGTAAGGGTAAATCCTAAAATAGATTTACTTGATACTCCAGGAATAATCCCTTTAAAACAGGAAGATCAGTTTAAAGCCGGAAAATTGGCAATGGTAAACTCGGTCAGTGAAAACGCTTATGAAAATGAAGAAGTTGCACAGGAGCTGCTTGATATTTTAAAAGACAAATATCCTCAGGCTGTTAGAGATTATTACCGTATAGAAACAGAGTTTTCTCTTTCAGCTATTGCTAAGAGCAGAAACTGGATTGTCAAAAATTCACAGCCTGATACAGTGCGTACGGCTGTAATGGTGCTTACTGATTTTAGAGTAGGCAGAATAGGCAGGTTTGTTTTAGATGACGACAAAGTCGATGAGTAAAATACACGGGCTTTTTAAATTTGACGCTGATAATGCAGTTGAAAACAACAGCAGCTGCATAATCGGTACGGATGAAGCCGGCAGAGGTCCCGGAGCAGGTCCTGTTTTTGCCGCTGCAGTATGCTTCCCTGATATTGATGATGAACTTATGCAGCAATTGGTTATATTAAATGATTCCAAACAGCTTTCAGAAAAACACAGGGAAGAACTTTTTGAAATAATAATTAACAATTCTGTATATTCCATAAAAGAAGGCAGCGTTGAAGATATAGAAAAGAAAAACATATTGAATACATCGCTTGATTGTATGAATAAATCCTGCACAGATGTAATCAGGCAATTAAATTGTGAAAACTGTCTTATTCTTGCAGACGGAAACAGGCTTATTAAAAATTTTAAATTTCCGCAAAAAACAGTGGTAAAAGGTGATTCTAAATCAGCTGCCATAGCGGCAGCAAGTATTCTTGCCAAAGTAAGCCGTGACAGATTTATGGAAACTCTTTCCACGAAATATCCTCAATACAATTGGGCAAAAAACAAGGGCTATCTGACAAAAGAACATATTGAGGCTTTAAAGCAATATGGCTCTACCAGATGGCACAGAGCTAAATTTATAAGAAATATTCTCGAGCAGAATAATACTTCGCAGTTAGGACTTTTTTAAAAACAGATTTATTAAAATTTACATCCCCATAAGCGCAAGATATTGATTGAGCATAGTTGTCTGGCTATAGCTGTCTGCATAGCTTATACGGTCACGTTTTGCCGAGTTGTAATCGCTTTCAACAAGATCTTTCAGTGCCTGATAGTATTCTTCTTCCTCCTCGCTTGAAGCAAGTGCGATTTCATAATCAAGCTTATCTATTGTTGTGTCATAATCTTCATCTAAATCGCCGGTGATAGTCAGGTTCAATGTATTCATTACATCATCAAAAGGAATAGAATCCCTGCCGTTAAGAGAAGAATCGCTCTGGGATTGCAACATTTCCAGATATGTTTTTGCTGTTTGCAGCTTCAACTTATCAGTTGTCTTATCTCCAGAGGATGCAATACCCATAGCTTCTAATTCTTGCAAAATAAGCTGATATTCAAGGTCATTTTGTTCAGCCTTTTGCGACGCACCGGCAGATGGTACGTACACTGACATCATATATGATGCTATAGGGCTTATTGACATAATGAATCACCAGCTTTTTATTCTTCTATATTAATAATACCCATTTTTAAAATTTTTAAACATAAACAGAGGCAAAAATAAAAAATCTTAACAAAAAATTAACAAACACAGCTGCTTTATTTTGAAAAAACTCTACACAAGTATGATTTTGTTACCTGCGTGGCTCGCAGGTGGGTGAGTGCCTTGGCTAATCCGTTTCCTACTGGCGTATATTTTACGGTAGGTCTACTTCAAAGTTTTCGAGTCGCCTCTCCCGATAGTAAATAATGTAGGAACAAAATTAATACCTGCATAGAGTATTAATATTTTATACTTTTTTGTTATAATAAACAAGTAATATTTTTAATTAACTCAGGTGGCAGGAATGGACAAAATTACTATCAGATCAGACAGACAGGAAGACTACACTTTTACTTACAGAGGAGAAGAAGTTGTTTTAAAAGCAGGTTCTGTTTTAAGTATTGCTAACGGTTTAAATGACGTTGTTTTGCCGACAACTCAGATGAAGATTATGAACAATCTGATTGTAATAAAAGACAGTTTAAAAAAATAAATTTATTCTTTAAATAAAAAATGAAGCTTTAATCGTAACAATTCCGCTATATACAATAGCAGAACTGTTTTGCTGCAAATATTAGAAGAAATTGATTATAACAGTTTTATGTTATTCATTGCTTCTTTATGATTAGGATCTGCATCAAGAACTTTCTGATATTGGATTTTTGCTTCTTCTTTTCTTCCGGCTACTTCATAAGCAAGGGCAAGATTGTATCTTATATCAATATTATTGGGTTCGAGTGCCACAGCTGTTTCCAAAGATTTTATAGCATTTTCATGATCCCCGTCTTTTGATTGCAATGTACCTAAAAGTGCTTGAGCTCTTGCATTTTTAGGATCAATAAAAATCGCCTCTTTATAATATCTTTTAGCTTCTATAACATTTTGAATCCCTGAATAAATATCGCCTAAAGTTTCATAATACAGGCTTATTTCTGGAGCAAGTTCAATTGCTCTTTTGCATTGTTTGATTGCTTCGGAATAATTTTTAATGGAATTGTTTGCCAGTGCAAGTTTGTAATAAATTTCCGGATTTTCATTGTTATGCTGCATTGCTTCGCCGAATTTATCAAACGCCTGTTTTGTTTTGCCCATATTTAAAAGATATACGGCTTCTTCTGTAAGAATAGAAGACAGGTTGTTGTGTATAACTTTTAAATCCGAAGGAATTGCAACATCAATCGCATCCTGACAAACTTTTTTAGCCATTTCAAAATTTTTGTTCATACAATATGCCATAGCAAGTGTCTGGCTCAAAAGTAAATTAGACGGATCCTGTTTTATTGTTTCGGTAATAAGGTCTATACTTTCATCCGTTCTGCCCGTATATATATAAATTTTAGCTATGTAATTTTTTAATGTGTAAACATCCGCATTAGGTAATGATATTGCCTTTTGAGCGTATGTAAGAGCTTCCTCATACATGTGTAAATGGAATAAAAGATCTATTATTTCTTCATAATACTTATAGTTTTCCGAATCAAGATTTATAAGTAGTCGTGAATAATAAAGCACATTATCAGTATCTTTTAATTTAAGATAGATTCTTCTCATATCTTTTATTACTTCAATATTTGCAGAATCTTTCTCCAGAACTTTTTTATAAACGCTTATAGCTTTATCAAACTGGTTAAGTGAAGAATATAAACTGCCTAAAATTTCATAATACTCAAGTTTTTCGTTTTCGTTTTCCACAAGAGTAACCAGCTGCCTGTACAATTTGAGAGCGGAATCTTTCTGCTTGTTATTGTAATATATTAAAGCCAGAGCCTTCATTGCATGAAGGTCATACTTGTTTTGGCTTAATATATAGCTGTAATAATGTACTGCTTTTTTAGTCTGGTGCGTATCCCTGTATAAATCAGCAATTTGAGTGTATAAATTTATATCATCGGGATATGTCTTTATTAAAACAAGCAGGTTAGATATTGCATCGTATTCTTTTTGCGTTGTCATATATATCTTTACCAGAAGTTTACGCAAATCGTGATGATAAGGATTTTGGTTTAAATATTTTTTTGCAAGTTTTTGAGCCGTATTATAATCGGCGTTAGCAGCAAGAGTTTCTACCTGCTGGTAAACTTCCTCCGGAGAAATTTGCAAATTTTCGCCTTTTGTATTTTGAGAAGAAGTATTTTCTCTCAACTTTAAAAAGACATATAAAATCCCGAGAACTAAAAATATTAATAATATAAACAGAACAGAGTTATTCGACATTATAAATACCCGCTAACTACCCCGGCGGCCATTTAAGAGGTCTTCCTGCCAGTATGTGTATATGGATATGAAAAACAGTTTGTCCGGCAGATTCACCTGTATTTATAACAGTCCTGTATTCTTCGATACCTAATTTAGAGGTCACTGCTTTAACCGCTTTAAACAAGGCTGACATAACTTTTTCATCATCAAGTTCATTTAAAGATGCATAATGTTTTTTAGGTATAACCAGAATATGTGTCGGAGCCTGCGGGTTTAAATCATTAAAAGCCACAGTGTATTCATCTTCGTACACAAGTGCTGACGGAATTTCTTTTGCAGCTATTTTACAAAAAATACAATCTTCCATATCAATTTTTAATTCCTCTCTCTCTTTATTATAATGCATTATACTCTAATTTAAAAGAAAAAATTTATGCATACACAGCAGAGTTTTTGATGGTTTGATAATAATTATTATACCCATCCGAAAAAACTCGGGCTTAAAAACCAACCTGCTGACTCAAATAAATTTACAAGAGCTTACGACACAAAACAATTGGTTGCCGCATGGATATATTCAATAATCTGCGAGAAATAATCCAGAGAAGCTGCGCCGTTTATAATTATATCTGCATCAGGTTTTGACGGTCTTATATATTTAGAAGCAGCAATATCAACATACTGCCAGTGTTTTAATGCATTATCGTGTGTCTGATTACGTTTTGCCGCACGGTCAAGAAACCATTTTTTTTGGATTTTTTTATCAATATCAATATAAATTTTTACGTCAAATAAATCTTTTATATCTTTATACATTGCTGCCATACCTTCAACAAGTATAAATTTTTGAGAAGTAATAGCAATAGATTTTGGCACGCTCACACCTGTGCCGTTAATAAGATACTGCGGAGCAAGAATATCTTCACCCTGCGAAAGTTTTGTTAAATCTTCTTTAAGTAAATCCAGTTGAAAACTTTCCGGAGAGTCGACATCATAACCGTTATCTCTTAACGCATCAAATGTTCCGTATTTTTTAATCAAATCGGAAATATCATTAAAGTAATTGTCAATGCTTAAAAATTCCAGCGGAAAATCGAGTTCAATGCTTTTTTTCTTAATTTGTTTGCAAATAGTGGTTTTTCCGCTTGCTGACTCTCCTGTAACACCTATTAAAATACGTTTTTTAGGATTTTCGATAAGGCGTCTTGAAAATTTAGAAATAAAATTAGGGTTAATTTCTTTAAAAACAGGTTTTTCTCTTTTTCTGTCATAAGACAACACCTGTTTGAACTTGGTTTGCAGGTAAAATGCCAGAAATTCACGACCTGTTTTTGTGGAGAAATCAGGTTTTATAATTTTATCTGTTGAGGAATTTTCTTTGTCTATTAACATTTGCATACAATACCCAATACTTGTAAATAAAAAAAATTGACTAAAATTTTTGAAAAGTTAATAAATATTAAGCGTCTTTGCAGAAAACTCAAAGACGCTTTTTAAAATTTATACATCAGGCAAATCACCCATAACAACAGCCGTTTCTTTTGCATCAAGATGGAAGGCTGTATGAAGTGCTTTAATTGCCGCATTAGACTGGTCTTTTTGTACCAGACAGCTGATTTTAATTTCACTTGTAGAAATCATTTTAATATTTATTCCGCTTTCTGCAAGTGCTTTAAACATAGAAGCCGCAATACCCGGTCTGTCAACCATGCCGGCACCGACTATGGATACTTTGGCGATGTCTTCATCAACAAGAACACCGGAGGCATTAATTTTTTTGATTATTTCTTTAACAATTTCCATTGTTTTTTCATAATCGGCTTTGCTTACTGTAAATGCTATGTCGTTTGTGTCATCACTTCTGCCGTATGATTGAATAATCATATCAACGCTTATATCGGAATCTGAAAGCATTTCAAATATCTGGGCGGCATTTCCCGGAACATCCGGCACTTCCGTAATTACGACTCTAATCTGTGACAAATCAGAAGCAACACCTGCCACCGGTTTATTTATTTCCATTTCATCAACTCCTATAATATAAGTTCCTAAATCATCAAGTTTAAAAGTACTTCTTACCCTCATAGGCACATTGTACTGTTTGGCTGTTTCAACAGAGCGTGGATGTAAAACATTTGCACCCACGTGAGCAAGTTCCAGCATTTCTTCATAAGAAATTTCTTTAAGCTTAGTAGCATTGGGTACAATACGAGGGTCGGTTGTATAAACGCCTTCGACATCAGTATAGATATCGCACCTGTCAGCGTGCATAGCACCGGCAATAGCTACAGCCGAGGTATCTGAGCCGCCCCTGCCCAGGGTTGTAATTTCACCCTGCGGTGTTACGCCCTGAAAACCTGCTACAACTATGATTTCACCCTTGTCAAGATGTTCTTTGAGTTTGTTTGTTTTAATATCAACAATTCTTGCTTTTGAGTGAACGCACTCGGTAATAATACCGACCTGCATTGCATTCATACTGACTGCAGCGTATCCTCTTGCCTGAATAGCCATTGTTAAAAGTGCTATAGAAACCTGTTCGCCCGTTGCAAGAAGCATATCCATCTCACGGGAATTCGGGTGGTCAGATATTTCATTAGCCATTTTAACAAGATAATCCGTAGTGTGCCCCATTGCTGAAACAACTACTATAACATCATTTCCGTTATTTTTTTCTTTAATAACGGCAGATGCTACATTTTTTATTTTGTCTGTATCGGCAACCGAGGTGCCGCCGAATTTTTGTACAATTATTCCCACTATTTATCAGCCTCAAATTGATTTTTTTTATTTACCAAAGTATTTTGTATTTCTTGTATCTTATCGTTATTATACAGCTCTAAAAATTTATTACAATATTGAAGTGCTGAATTTACTACAGATTGTGAAGCGTTTGAATCTTCTGAAACAGTATTTAAAATCATATACAATATATTTAAAGTTTCGTTTTTATCAAACACCTCGTCAGAGAGTGAATCAAGCACCAAAAAGGCTTTTTCATACTCACCTTGTCTGCAGTGAACTTCTGCAATACCAAGTGAGGCTATATGATAATCGGGATTTATTTTTATTGCATTTTCAAAACGCTCAAGCGCATCGTCGAATTTTTTTAATTTTAAATAAACTGCGCCCACCGCAAAATTTGTATAGCATGAATCTTTATCCATTAAATATGCGCTGCGGGCTTTTCTTTGTGCTTCTATATCCTCGCCTGTGTCAGCAAGTAAATGCGCATAGCTTATATAAGCCTGAGTCAAATCGGGACAATACTCAATACATTTTTTAAAGTAACGGGCTGCCTCGTCTAACTCGTCGAGTTTGTAATAACAGTTAGCCATATTGTAATAAATTCTTGTATTTTTTTTATCAAGCTGCAGCGATTTTTTATAATATTCCAGAGCTTGTCTGCAATCTCCTCTGTCAAAAGCAAGTGCGCCGAGGTTGAAAAGTGCCTGTGAGTGTTCCGGCATGATTTCCAGAACCTTTAGGAAAAATTCTTCTGCCTGAGTGTATTCTTTGCTCAACAAGTAATTTACACCGAGATTAAAAATAATAACGGTATTAGTGGGTTCAAGAGTTAGAGCATAATTCAATTTTTCTCTAGCTGTGTCTATATAATGATAATGCTGCAGTGCAAGCCCCCAGTTTACAAAAAACTGGGTACTAACCTGTGCCTTTTCATTTGCATCAATAAATGCCTGAAGGCATTTTTCTTCTTCACAGGTTTTTAAATACGCATCCGCAAGTATAATATATGCATCTGAGCAAGTATTGTTTACTTTAAGTGCTTCTTGTGCGTATTTGATTGCCGATTTGTAATTATTAAGTTTTAAATGACACAGGGCAATGTAATATGTTGAATCATATTTGTCTTGTGAATATATTAAAGAATGGCTGAATTTACTTATGGCTTCTTGATATTCACCTTCTTCATACAGCACAAGTCCCCATAAAAAAGAGGTAACAGGGTTAATAGGATTCAGGGACACCGATTTTTTAAATTTTTCACGTGCTTCTTTTTTCTTTCCTGCTTTTGCCAGTGATATCCCCCAGTTAAGGTAAATATCAGGGTCACGTGAATCATATTTCTGTGCAAGTTTGTATATATCGATTGCGCCTTTTAAATCACCAATCTCAGACAATGCCGATGCCCACAGCGCATAAGCCTTGGAATTGTATTTGTCAACATGTATTGCCTGTCTGAAATTTTTAATGGCTTCTTCATAATTTTTCTGACGTAAAAAAGTTATACCGAGGTTAATATACACTCCCGGGTTTTTTCCCGCCATTAATGATGCTGTCCTGAGCTTGTCTATTGCTTCATCAATTTTCCCTCTCTGCGCAAGCTCAATACCCCAGTTCATATAAGCAGTTGTTGGTATTTGCGAGGTTTGTGAAACAGCATTGTATTTTTTTACAAAAATATCAAATTTGTCTATTTGTTTTTTTATTTCTCCGCCAAAATTTAAAATAATATTTTTTAAATCAGCCATAATTTTTCAGCTCTACTATATTATCCACAACTTCCCGAAAAGCACCGTCACCTGCTGCAGCCTGTGTGATTTGTACTTCCGGCAATTCCTTTACTTTGTAATTTGCCTGTTTAACGGTTATCGCATATTTAACGCTTTTTAAACAATCTATGTCATTGACATCATCACCGATATAGACAATTTCATCAGGCTTTAATGAATATTTGTTTTTTATCTCCTCTAATACGGGCAGTTTGTTTCTTATCCCCTGATAAATGTCGCAAAGGTCAAATTTTTGTGCAATATAATCAATTTCTTTACTTTTTTCTCCGGAAATGATTCCGACTTTTAAGCCGTTTTTAACCGCAACGGATACACCCATCAAATCTTTAAAGCTAAGTTTTTTAACTTTATTGTCAATATCAAGCAGCCATACGGAATTGTCGGTAAATATACCGTCAAAATCAGAAATTATCATTTTGATGTCAGCCGAAAGATTTAATGTTTTATACATTTTGAATAACCGCCCTGTTGGGAGAAGATTTTCTCAATTTCTTTTTAACAGGTAATTCTGAATCATATACTACTTTAATACCGTCGCCGAGAACGGTTTCTACCTCTCTGATATCTCTGACCAATCGTCTTAAACCTTCTGGTTCAAGACTTGCTGCCTGATCTGAGCCCCAGAGAGTTCTGTCTGTTGTAATATGCCGTTCGACTGAATTTGCACCCAGTTCAACAGAAAGTATTGAAGGCAATAGCCCTTTTTCGTGCCCGCTGTAACCTACGGGACAGTTGAATTCTTTTCTGAATTTTTCTATAACCCTGAGGTTAATTTCATTGTGTTCGGTCGGGTAAGTCGAGGTGCAATGGTATAAAATAAGATTTTCTTCGCCGAGTAAATTAACGGCATGTCGAATTTCGTCCATTGTACTCATCCCTGTGGAGAGCAAAACAGGCTTGCCGAGAGATTTAAGCTTTAACAAAAACTCATCATTTGTAAGCATTGCAGAGGCAACCTTATGGCAGGGAACATCAAACTGTTCGATAAAATCAACGGAGTCTGTATCCCAGCATGAGGCAAACCACATTATGTCTTTAGATTTGCAATATTTGTCTATCTCGCAGTATTCGTCATACCCCAGCTCCAGACCTAATTTTAAATCACGGTTTGTGCTGCCGTAATAATTCGGTCTGTAAACATCAAGTTCTTCCGGTGTATAGACCTTTGTAACCGTCCTTTTTTGGAATTTAACAGCATCACATCCTGCTGTAACCGCTTCGTCGATCATTTTTTTTGCAAGTTTTACGGAACCGTTGTGATTTATTCCGATTTCTGCAACGATAAAACAGGGATGGTTATCCCCAACTGTTATATTCCCGATTTTTACTTCGTATCTCACAATATACCACCGTTAAATGTAACTAATTTTTATATTTTCTGTAGATTTCATCCAGATTTAAAGAACTTTTTAATTCCTGTTTTACAGGCTTTGTTGTTTCTTCGGGAGTTGTTTCGAGCGGCGGTTCTTTTGTCTGTATAATATCAGATTTATCAAATTCTTTAATCAAATTTATATGACTCGGGGTAGAACCTACAAGTAAAATTTTTCCGTTCATCTCTATTGAATAAAGATGCCTTTGCTGCCCGAGCGGCATTGATTGTAAAACAGTAAAACGTTCTTTTTCGGTTTGTGCAGATGTAAGTTTTTTTAATTTGTCTTTGTTTATAAGATTTAACTTTGTGTAAATCCAGCCGGTTGCGTATATTAATGCAATTACAACAACCATAGATATAACAAGATTCAAAATACCTGACATACCGATAGGATCCTGCGCCATAGACTGCTGCATGACAGAAGGTATTTCAACCGCATAAGACATATTGTTGTTAATCAACAAAAGCGGTAACAGTAAAAAAACTTTTTTCATCATAATTAAAATAAAACCTCAACCGTACACTGTATAAAATATCTTAGCACAAGAATACACAATCATAAATATACGTTAAAAAAATGAATTACAAAAATTTAATTAAATTTTCCTTCTCTTTAAGTCGATAAAATAATAAATACAAAAATGAAAGCACAAAATGACATACACGATATTAGAATATCCTGCATTAATATATAAAAATAAAAGCAACACCTACGTTGCTAACTGTATTACAAAAAAGCT
>CALUSA010000067.1 GCA_944323275.1 Candidatus Gastranaerophilales bacterium | reverse complement strand
CTCAAAGAGGCGGTTCGATGGCAACAACGGACGGTGTGTTTGAAAACTACGACGGATTTACACGCTCGACAACAGGCGGAGCAACATCCGTGCCTAGTTCTATTAATAGTGATCAAGAAACTGATGAGGCGACTGCAGATGCACAATCAGCACAGGATGAAGCAGGCAGTGCAAAATCAAAAGCTAGTGCAGCTTCAGATCAAGCTGAAGCTGATATAAAAGATTTGCAAAAATTAGGTAAGCAAACAACAACCAAAGAAAAACAAACTGCTTCTGCAGTTGAAAAAAATAATGGTGAAATAGAAGCTGCACGAAGTGAAAATCAAGGGCTGGAATCGGAAATAAACGAGGCTAATGCAGAAATAGAAACATTAATGGCTGAAGACGGACTTCAGTATACAGCAACACCTGTTGCGGCAGAAGACGATGCTCCGCAGCCAACAGCTGCTCAAGCACCGGCTCAAGGAAATCAACAACAAGGCAGCGGACAAGCTGACACCACGGCAGCGGGGGCTGAAAGCACAGCAGGCGGAATATCATTCGGTATGTCTATGGGCGGCGGTATGTCCGTAGGCGGCGGACAGGCTTTCGCAATGAATTCATTGCCTTCAGACGGCGGTCAAACTTCAGCACCTACTTCAGCTACTGCTGTTTCCGCACAAAATAGTCAAAACGGACAACAAGCAGGTCAAGCAAACAATCAAAATCAGCAACAGCAAGGTACTAATCAGAGTGCCACAACAAGAAGTGCCTCAGGTAATTCACTTAGAAGCTTTGGCAGTAATCTGGTACAACCTGAAGGTAAAAATGCTGCAAGGATACAGGAATTACAATCTGAAGTTGACTCAAAAACATCTGCAATGGGTTCTAATTCCGGAAGAATATCTTCGTTAAGGTCAAAAAATACAGGTATAATATCGACAACAACTTCGTTTGCTAATAAAGCCAAATCAACAGCTGCTGCAAAAAAATCCAGCAACCAAAATGGTCAAAAAATAGCACAGGCAACACAGATAGTCGGTGCAACAACAACTGCAACAGGAACCACTATTACTGGTATAGCTGCAGCCAAAATGTCTAATTTGGCCACGATGGGTGCAGGAATTGCCTTAATGCCATGGGGTATAGGCACAACGGCAGCAGGTGGCGCAACCACAGCTATTGGTTCGGTAGCATCAGGCAACACAAGTCAGGGCATACAGCAAGCCGGTCAAACCAGCGGTCAAGTATTGGGCAGTATTGCTAATTTGAATGTGATAAAAGGCAACATGGCATAATTTATGATTTTCTTAATACACAACGAACTATAATTCAACCTCGGGTATTTTGCCCGAGGTTTTTATTTTAGCGGCTGGCGGAATGAAAAACTTTGCTCTTTTTAACATAGGCGGGTGCGCTGCGCTGTCTTGGATTTCCTTCTCGCTCGGACAGTTTCGCCTTTTGTGCTTTGCACAAGCCGGCTCTATGTCCTCGCTCCCCGGACTAACTCCCTTCGGTCGTGTCGTCCGTCCGGAAATCCGCCTCTTGGATTATTGGCGTTCACAAGGTAGTGGACTACATTTCAAATTTTTATACTAAAAATTTTTCATTCCGCCTACCTTGTTCACATGAGGCATTCCTTCACTTCGTTCAGTCAGCCACGCTCAAAATTCGTAAAAAAAGCCCGAAGATTTTTAAAAAACCCTCGGGCAAGTTGCCATCACCTATTATAGTAAATTTGTCTATAAATTTTTTGATGTTTTTTATCAGATTACTTATCCCTGACTCTATTGAATCAACGTCAATGCGATTTGAGGCAGTGCGTTGGCCTGAACCAAAAGTGAAGATGCAGTCTGCTGCAGAATCTGCTGTTGTATGTAGTTTGCTGATTCTTCCGCAATATCTGCGTCCATGATGGTTGAATGAGCTGATGTCATGTTTTCAATAGTTGTTGTCAAAGATTCAGTAGCTGCATCAAGTCTGTTACCTGTAGCACCGATTGCTGCTTTTGCTTCGTTGATGTTTGTAATAGCATCATCGATTGTGTCAAGGTAAGCAGCTGCTGCTGTTGCATTATCATAGTTTGCACCTATTTCCAAACCTAATTCGGCTGATGATTTGTTACCGAATATAGTTTCGTCAATAGTTACGCAGTTAGCAGCTTCTTCAGCATTAGCACCGACTTGAAGTCTTACATCGCCCATTGTACCATCTAACAGTTTTTTACCGTTGAAGTTAGAAGCTGTAGCGATACGGTCGATTTCAGCCATACGGGCTTCGATTTCATCTGTCATTGCTTTTTGAGATTTTTCATCGTAAATGCCGTTTGCATACTGAACTGTCAAATCTCTGATACGTGTAACGTTATCGAGAATAACATCCAAGTCGCCTTCTGCGATACTCAACATGTTAGCAGCTGTTGTGATGTTGCTTTTTGCAACTTTTGAACCGCTGATTTGAACATCAAGGTTTGTTGCGATGTACATGTTTGCAGCGTCATCTTTTGCGCTGTTGATTTTGTAACCTGTTGACATTCTTTCCATTGCTTTGTTCATTGCATTGGTTGCGTCATTCAAGTTACGTTGTGTCTTTAATGCAGACATGTTTGTGTTAACGATAATTGCCATTGTTTGATCTCCTTTCGGCAAACTATCTACATCCTTGTAAATAGTGTTATGTAATTTAGACTGTAATACTCAACAATCACGACTCCGTCAGAAAATATATCCTGACGAAACGGCATCTTTATGGGGAAAAGAGCGCAGCCGCAATTTTTCTTTTGTGTTTTGTTTAGACTGAAAATATTTTTCCTAACGAAAAATTATCTATCCTGTTTAGACTGTGTTTATTTTTACACGTTGTCCACACTCATATAATATCGTCTGATACGCAAAAACTTAATTCTTAAAAAGTTAGAAATCTCTCATACTTTAGGTGGAACAACATATTTTAAACTGCGTGAAGCAGTGCCCGCATATTCTTTCTCGCAGCTTAAGCATTGTCCTGAAATGCTTTGTATCAGGAGCTTGTCCTTATTGTTAAAAAAAGCGCATAACCTGCAGCCAAATTAAACAAAATATTCTACGATTTTGCTGCCGGCAGACGTTTAATTAATTTAAAAAATGATTTTTGTACATCGCATAATTTGCAGCCTATAGTTTTTTCTTTGGGGATAAGAATAAGCGACATGTAATTTTCGCAAACGCCGAGTTTTGCGTCTTTTATGGCAAGTCTTATACATTCTCTCATAAGCCGTCTTATGCGGTTTCTTTTGACCGCACGTTTGTGAAATTTTTTACTTACAACAAACCCGAAACGTGTCTGCTGCAACGGGTCATTTTTGATTTTTCCCGCATATATCGTCAACATGGAATCCGACACAATGCAGCGGTTTTTGTATGTTGCATCAAATGCTTTTTGAGTTTTTAGTCTGTATTTTCTGGGAATCATAAATTTATTAAAGCATAAAAAATGCGGACTTATATACAATTTTACACAAAATATGCTCAAAATATAATTTGTAAATTGCGCTGAATTTTAATTTAGCTCAACAGACTCTTTTGTCGGATTGGTAAATCCGTCCTGCTTCTCTCTCCCGGAAAAAGCGAATAAATCAGAGAAAAACATATTCCCCTATATTAAATATGTATATAAATTTTTAATATAAAAAAATTTATATTATAATACATCTATGGATTACGGATTATTAAAAAATGCAATACAAAATGCAGAGAGAATACTGATTATCTCGCACGTAAACCCTGACGGTGATACCCTCGGTTCAACAAGTGCTCTTTATCAGGTAATTTTAAACAACTTCAACAAATCTGCGCAAAATGTGGATATGGTTTATAACGGAATAATTCCGGAAATATACAAATTTATTCCGTTTCTTGATATTGCAAAATCTCCGCAGCAGGTAAAAGACCAAAATTATGACCTGTCAATAGCGGTTGATATTGCTGCAAAAGACAGAATGGGGGATTCTCTGCCGCTGTTTGAACGCTGCAATACCCGAATGAATATAGACCATCACAAGACAAACACAAATTTCGGAACACTGAATTTTGTACGTGCTGACGCCTGCAGCTGCGGCGAGGTTATGCTTGATATATTTAAAGCACTGGATTTAAAAATCGATAAAGATACAGCCTGTGCTCTATATACGGCTATATTAACTGATACCGGCGGTTTCAGATACGAAAACACGACGGCACAAACGCTTTTTAAAGCCTCTGAACTTATACTGCTCGGGGCAAACCCGTCTGTTATTTCAAGACATTGCTATGAATCAAAACCCCGTAATATGGTGCTTTTGCATGCAAATTGCATGATTAACGCAGAATTCAGCGACAACAATAAGATTGCCGGTGTTTGTGTTTCAAACAAAGATATGGAAAAATACCATGCCTCAAACGATTATACGGAAGGGCTTGTGGAAGAATTGCGCCGTATAAATACAACAGAGGTTTCCTACGTAATTAAAGAGGTGGATGAAAACACTTCAAAAGTCAGCCTGAGAAGCAAAAATACCGACATAAGCGTCGTTGCTCAGATATTTGGCGGCGGCGGGCATACTTTTGCGGCAGGCTGTACCATTCGCAAACCTTTGAATATAGCTAAAGAGAAGCTTGTTGAAGAAATCAGAAAAGTTTTGGGATAGCATAAATGAACTTCTTACAAAAGGCTTTTAACTATTTAATAAATTTGATAAAACGTATCATCATTGATGATTTTATGGGTATGGCTGCAGAGATGGGCTTCTGGTTTGCTATAGGGATATTCCCTTTTATGCTTTTTATGATGTCGTTTTTTACTCTGCTGGGCAAAAAGTCACAATTTATGCCGATTATCCATTTTTTGGATTCCGTTGCACCGACCGACTCGGTTAATCTTATCAAGAACGTGCTTAATGAGGTTTTGATTTTCCAGCACGGCGGTATAGTTGCGGTTATCGGTTTTGTTATTACGGTTTTTCTTTCTTCAAATGCAATTTTTTGTATTATTAAAGGAATGAACAGGGCTTTAGGTATTGAAGAACACAGAAACCTGCTTGTAACAAGAACAATCTCGGTTTTGATGGTGTTTGTTAACATATTTTTTATGTTTATTGTCATAAATATGATTATTTTCGGCAAGGTACTCCTGCAGTTTGCGCTTAACTTTATTAACCTGTCAACGCTTTTTATTACGGTGTTTATGGTAGGACGATGGTTTTTTGCGTTTCTTGCACTGTATCTGACAACGTATCTTAATTATTTATTGCTGCCGGCATGGGAAGGTTCCGAAAAACTCAAAAGCAAAGCCGCTTTGCCGGGTACTCTGTTTTTCTGTTTTTGCTGGTTGTTCGGTTCGTGGTGTTTTTCGGTTTATATCAATAACCTGCATACCTATAACAGGGTTTACGGCTCTATCGGTGCGTTTGTAATGCTTATGGTATGGCTTTATTATTCGTCGTTTATACTCCTTGTCGGCGGTGAAATAAACTCGCAGGCATACCGGAAACTTGAACAAAAGGAAAATCAAAAATGACGCCAAAAAAGCCTGATGCGGTTATATTTGATTTGGACGGAACACTCCTTTATACCCTTGAAAACCTTTTTGAAAGCACGAATTATGCACTGGCAAAATTCGGTTATCCGCAAAGAAGTATTGAAGAAATACGGGCTTTTGTCGGTAACGGAGTAAAAAAGCTTATAGAACGTTCGATTCCCGGGGGCGAAAATAATCCTGACTTTGAAGACTGCCTTAAAATCTTTAAAGAGCATTACTCAAAAACAATGTATGAAAAAACACGCCCCTATGACGGCGTTTTGGAAATGTTAAAAAAGTTGAATAATAGCGGGATTGCCTGTGCGGTGGTTTCAAATAAATTTGACTCTGCAGTAAAAGAGCTTTGTGCTCACTATTTTGGAACGCTGATAAAAACAGCCGCCGGAGAATGCGATGATGTGCGTAAGAAACCGTGTCCCGACGCAGTGCTGAAAGTCATAAAGCTGCTTGGTTGTAAAGAAGGGTGCTGCGTGTATGTCGGGGATTCCGAGGTGGATATACAAACCGCAAAAAATGCGGGGCTTCCCTGTATAAGCGTGTGCTGGGGATACAAAGATAGGGATTTCCTTCTGCAAAACGGTGCGCAGGTCATTGTTGACAATGTTAATGAGCTTACAAAAGCTATTTTGAAATAAAATACCGGTTTTCCTTCAGGATGTTAAAAATTAACGCTGCCAAAATAATATTCCATGCAAATAACGCTGCTGAGTTTAGAAGTAACGCAGGGTGAATTTACTAATCCGGCAAAAATACATTTGCCTTTCAGTCCGCAGGTTACGGTAAATAAATTTTCTGCAACCTGCAACTGCTGAAAACAGCCGGAGTCAGCGGGCTATATGAAATACTTTCAAAAATCCATTAAAATGATGATTTATATTCACTGATAATTTTTTATACTTTAGTAGGATATAAATTGAGGGATATAATCTTGGCAGTAAAAAAAAGCAATTTAAAAACAAAACCGCAGCAAAAGCCTGATTTGCATGTTGCACAGGTTCCTAAAAAACCTTTGACAAAACCGTATAACGACATAGATTTGAACAACTGGAAAGATTACCCGCACATTTTGACCGATACTTTGTGGGAGTTCCAATCACGTGACAAAAGCAACGGTCACTCTTATGACTACCATGGAAATTATATTCCGCAAATAGCTCAACAGCTTTACGAAAGATTCACAAAAAAAGGCGATATCGTTCTGGACATGTTTTTCGGTTCGGGAACTTCGGGTATTGAAGCGGTAAATATGCAAAGACGCTGTATCGGAGTTGAGCTTAAACAGGATTTGGTCGATTATGTAAGCCAAAAATTTGACAAAAAGACACTTGTCACTGATGTAAACATAATTTGCGGCGATAGTGCTTCGTCTGACATCGGTGTAAAAATCCAGGACAGGCTTGCAGTTATGGGGGCTGATAAAGCTCAATTTTTAATTTTGCATCCGCCTTATGACGATATTATTAAATTCTCGGATAAAAAAGAAGACCTTTCAAATTGCGCTACAACAGAAGATTTTTATGACCTGTTTGAAGAAGTTGCAAGAAACGGTTACGAACAGCTAGAAAAAGGTCGTTTTGCGGCACTGATTATCGGGGATAAATACGCAAAAGGCGAATATTATCCGCTGAGCTTCGGCTGTCTTGAGCGAATGAACCGTGCAGGTTTCCGAACAAAAGCAATTATTGTAAAAAACATAGAAGGCAACGAAAAAGCAAAAGGCAAACAGGCAAACCTCTGGAGATACAGGGCTTTGTACGGCGGTTTTTATATTTTTAAACACGAATATATTATGGTATTCCAGAAAGTTTAAATAATTTAAAAATTTTATTTGTCCAGAAACACAGTATTTTAAGATTTTGCCGAAGAAACAATTAAGCATTGTTTTTGAGAGCCAGTCCTGTACACTTGTAGGCTGTGGCGGACTTGTTGTTAAATAACGGGCTTGTTTGTTGTACAGGTGCAGCCAGCAGCCGGTTTCAGTTGACTATATGAAATATAAAATTGCCTTCAGCCTGTATTTATGCCAGAATATTCAAAGCAGACTATTTGCCTGTCCAATATTCATACAACTAAAACACGGAAGCTGAAAATGATAACAACACAAAATTTAACGGTAAGATTCGGGTCACAGACACTTTTTGAAAACGTGAACATTAAATTTGTTCCGGGTCACTGCTACGGCGTAATAGGTGCCAACGGAGCGGGGAAATCCACTTTGCTGAGGGTTATTGCCGGCGATATTGAACCGACTTCGGGTGAAGTGCACATACAAAAAGGGATGAGAATCGCTGTTTTAAAACAGGATCATTTTGCTTATGACGCTTATCCGGTAATAGATACGGTGATTATGGGGCACAAAAGACTCTATCAGGTTATGAAGGAAAAAGAAGCCCTGTATGCCAAAACAGATTTTACAGACGCTGACGGCATAAAAGTGTCAGAGTTGGAAACGGAATTTGCCGAACTCGACGGCTGGCAGGCAGAATCGCAGGCAGCAACTCTTTTAAGCGATTTAGGCATAGAAGATGAAAAACACTACGGGCTAATGAGCGAGCTTTCAGGCAGCGAAAAGGTACGTGTGCTGCTTGCGCAGGCTTTGTTCGGAAACCCTGATATACTCTTGCTTGACGAGCCGACAAACCACCTTGATATTACAACCATCAAGTGGCTTGAAGAATTTTTGATTAATTTTCAAAACACGGTAATTGTTGTTTCGCACGACAGAAATTTCCTTGACAAAGTGTGCACACACATTGCGGACATTGATTATTGCAACATACAGCTTTATACAGGCAATTATTCCTTCTGGGCACAGGCAAGCCAGCTTATTCAAAAACAAAAAGAAGAACAAAACCGCAAGACCGAAGAAAAAATTGAAGAACTCAAAGCATTTATTGCAAGATTCAGTGCGAATGCCTCTAAAGCTGCGCAGGCAACCTCGAGAAAAAATATGCTCGACAAACTTACACTTGAAGACATAAAACCTTCTTCAAGAAAATTCCCGAGAATCCGTTTTAATTACAAAAAAATTCCAGGCAAAGATGTTGTGCATATCGAAAAATTGAACAAATCAGTTGACGGGCAGCTTGTGATAAAAAACTTTTCACTCGACGTTAATCAGGGCAACAAAATAGCTTTCTTAAGCCGTGACCCGCTTGTTGTAACAACGCTTTTTCAGATACTGGCAGGAGAACTCGAAGCGGATTCCGGCAAAGTTGAATGGGGGGTTACGGCTACACGCTCGTATTTTCCAAAAGACAACAACTCTTATTTTGACACGAAAATAAGCCTGATTGACTGGCTCAGGCAGTACAGCGAAGAACAGCACATCAGCTATATCAGAGGGTATCTTGGCAGGATGCTTTTTACCGGCGAAGAATCCGAAAAAAGCGCAAATGTACTCTCGGGGGGAGAAAGAGTACGCTGTATGCTGGCTAAAATGATGGTTGCGGAATCAAATGTTCTCATTTTTGACGAACCCACAAACCACCTTGATTTAGAAGCTATTACAGCTTTAAATAACGCTTTGATTGATTTTAACGGAACCGTGCTGTTTACCTCGCAAGACCACGAATTTATCCAGACCGTTGCGGACAGAATAGTTGAAATTTCGCCAAACGGCTGGATTGAATCATACTACAAGTACGAAGAATACATGTTCAACCCTGAAATAAAGAAAAGACGTGAGCTTTTGTACAAAAATACTGTCAATAAATAATGTTTGAACATGGCAAAAAACCCGTTGTTTTCATATATGAAATATTTTAATTTTGCATTATAATATGAGTGTGTCAAATTTGAATAAACGGATATGAATTATGATAGAAATGAAAGTAATGGGTATAGCACTTGATACAAGAACGGGGTCGCCGATTGTAGTGCTGCATGATATTGACAACAGAAAGGCTTTGCCTATATGGATAGGTTCTGCAGAAGCGAGTGCCATTATCAGAAAAATTGAAAATATATCTGTTTCCAGACCAATGACCCACGATTTGATTATACAGATTGTGGAACAATTAGGCGGAAAAATTGACCGTATAGAAATAAATGATGTAGAAAAAGAAACCTACTATGCCAATATTTATCTTGTTAAAGGTGACGAAGAACTTGTCATAGACGCAAGACCCTCGGATGCTATAGCCATTGCAATAAGGGTAGATGCGCCGATTTATGTTACGGCTAATGTTCTTGCAAACGGTTCTGTTTCGTGCGATGCTGCAAAAGATGAGGAAGAAGCACAGGAATTCCGTAATTTTATACAATCAATCAAGCCTTCTGACTTTGAAAAACTGCTTAAACACGATAAAGAGTCAGATCAGTAACAACAGGTCTTGTGATGGAAAGGTATTCGGCTGCGCAAAGAATTTTTTTGTTTTTTGCCGTTATTATCGGCTTATTTATGGTGTTTTTTATTCCGCCGTTTCAGTCGCAGGACGAGCCTAATCACTTTAAAAGAGCATATTCTGTAGCTATTTTTAAAAATTTTTCAATACAAAAAGACTTAAAGCTGGGTAATTTTTTGCCCTCTGCAATACAAAATTTTATAAACGCTGCCTCGGATACAGGACAAGAAGTTACCTACGGGCATTCGGGCTATAAATATTCTTTAGACAAAGCGAAAAAGCTGTTAAGTTATGAAATAAACAAAAACGACCAAGCCTTTTTGAATTATCCGAATATGGCAATATACTCGCCTGCGGCGTATTTGCCGCAAAGTACGGGAATATTTTTGGCGGGGCTGTTTACGCAAAAAGTTTTGCTGCTGTTTTTGGCAGGCAGAATTTTTAACCTGTTATTTTATACATTGCTGTGTTTTTATGCAATAAAGACGACCCCGTTTTTAAACTTAAAATGGATATCGGTGCTTGTTTTGTGCTGCCCGATGAGCCTTGCTTTAGCCTCATCAATGTCGGCTGATGCTGTATTAATCAGTTGCTGCGCTTTGTTTTTTGCAAAAATCCTGCAGTATGCTTTTTCTAAAGAAGATTATTTGACCTCAAAGCAGATATGCCTTTTGGCTTTGCTTGCATTAGTCATTGCGTTATGTAAACAAAGTATTTTCTTTTTGCTGTTTATATTTTTAATACCTCCGGAAAAAATCAAATGCAAATATCCTGTTTTCTTATTGATTACACTGCTGCCGGCAATTATATTTTCTGCCTTCTGGAGCGGATATGCCGCCTCGGTCATGGTTTCTTTAAACGGTTCTGATGCCCTGTCGCACGCTGTTTTTGTGCTGCAGCATCCGTTAAGTTTTATACTGCTCGTTTTGAAAACCGTTTTTAGTACGGAAATTTTATGCCAGTCAATCGGGGTGCTTGCGTGGAAGGATTTGTGGCTGAATCCGTTTTTCTATGCTGTTTATGTGATTGTAACGGCATTAAATTTGCTGTCTTTGGAGTCAGAAAAAGCAATTGTATCGCCCTGGCAAAAGACAACGGCTTGTTTAACCATAATGATTAATATACTTGTAATTTCGCTGTTATCGTTTATGTACTGGACATACCGTTCAAACTTTAACTATATAGAAATGCAGGGCAGATATTTGCTGCCGTTTGCTGTGCCTTTTTGGTTTTTACTTTATTCTTTTGTCAAAATCGGTATTAAAAAATTCAATATCCCTGCGTTGAACACAATATTTTTATGTGTAACCGGTGTGTATCTGTTTTTTAAAATTTTATCCGTGTATTATTAGTTCAGGATAGTGTCTGAGAGGGACCTCGCTTGTACCCGAGGGCATCCTGATATGTATGGCTCGTAAACTCGCCAACATCTCAGGCTAGGAGTGGTA
>CALUSA010000066.1 GCA_944323275.1 Candidatus Gastranaerophilales bacterium | reverse complement strand
AAACTGTCTGTTAATTATTTTTTGAGAGGGCAGCAACCTGAAAATCCGTATTTTGTCCGCAGGTTGGAATATTTATATAAAACAACACCCCTTTTTCAAGAGGTGTTGTTTTATTAATAAATGATTATTAGTCGTAAACGTAATTAATTAAAGCAGCTTCTCTTGCTTTTTTTACGGCTCTTGCAAGCATTCTTTGATGTTCTGCACAAGTTCCTGTAATTCTTCTCGGAAGGATTTTGCCTGCTTCTGTTAAATATCTTCTGATTTTTTGTGCGTCTTTGTAGTCAATAACTTCTACTTTATCAGCGCAGAAGTTGCAGCTTTTTCTTTTGTTTTTGTCGATTTGTGGTCTTGCCATTGTTTGTTCCTTTTCTGTTGTTACTAAATTGGGTGTCTTGGATTATTGGCGTTCGGACGGAGTAACGTCCGTCCTCACATGGGCACTCGCTCCCTTCGGTCGACTCCGTGCCCGCACAAAATCCGCTGTCTTGGATTATTGGCGTTCACAAGGTTTAGTATTCCGTTTCAAATTTTTATTTCTAAAAATTTTCAACTTCATTAACCTTGTTCACATGGGCACTCGCTCCCTTCGGTCGACTTCGTGCCCGCACAAAATCCGCTGTCTTGGATTATTGTTTCACGCCTTCAAGCCGTTCGCTCCGTTTTGCTTTTTCGCAAAACTTACGCTCTCTTTTTCGGCGTTACTTCGAGTTTCGGGCTTTGCCCTCACTCTACCCAAAATCCGCTGACTTGGATTATTGGCGTTCACAAGGTTTAGTATTCCGTTTCAAATTTTTATTTCTAAAAATTTTCAACTTCATTAACCTTGTTCACATGGGCACTCGCTCCCTTCGGTCGACTCCGTGCCCGCCCAAAATCCGCTGGCGTTTGCGCTCAGACTAACCCGGTTAAAACGGTATTTCGTCTTCGCCTATTAAGTCGTCTGAGAAATCGGTCTGTCCAAACTGGACTATAGAATCCGGTGAAGCTTTGCCTGCCGGAGAGGAAGCTGTTGAACTGCCCGCAAGTTTTTCCATTGCAAACGCATCAATTTCAACAATCTTTTTTTCCGAGCCGTCTTCGTTCTTCACCGTATTGTTTTGCAGTCTGCCTTCAACTACCACTCTGTCGCCTTTGTTGATAGTTTCTTCAACTGTTTGTGCAAGGTTGCCTTTAGCGATGACTCTAACCAGAGTTTCCTCTGTATCGGAGATATTCAAAGCAAATGCGGAAATAGGCACATTGTTAGATGTAAACCGTTTTTCCGGTGCTCTGTAGACTGTTCCTGATATTACCGCTTTTGCTAAGCTCATAGTTTTCTCCTGATTTAATTATGCACTGACTTTTGATTCTTCCATAAACATTGTTCTTAAAATGTTGTCGTTAAGGCTCAATTGTCTTTTGAACTCTGCAACTTTGTCGGGTGCAAGTTCAATTCTCTGTGCAACATAATGTCCGTCCCTGAAGTTCTGGATATCGTGAGCAAGTTTTTTTCTGCCCATTTTGTCTGTAGAAGTAACATTTCCGCCGAGAGATTTAACAATTTCTTCGATTTTGGCTGTTACTTTATCAGCTTCTTCAGCGTCCATATTAGGTTTAATAATTGAGAGTAATTCGTATTTTTTCACTTTTATCGCTCCTTATGGTTTTTCTCGTAAAAGAAAGTTTAGCATGAACAAAAAACCAACACAAATAATTTTCGTATAATTCTTACAGATACGTAATATTTGCACACCGGTAATTTAAAATTTTACGGAAACAGTGTTTTGATATTTTGCAGCGGCTTGTTTTTGCTATTAGCCGGTAACCCTGATATTGCCGGTGTTGTGTACTGTCCAAACCTCGATAAGCCGGCTTTTCCTGCTGCACACGGTGTCATCTACAGGCGAAAATCCTGTGTCAAAACCTCACGTACATTTTTTTTACCCGAAAACACGGGTTCGAGTTTTCTGTTTAACTTATCCGTGATACTTTGATAATTTTCGTTTACTGCGGTTGTTCTGCCCGTTTGGATTGCGTTAAGGAAGGCTTTTGCATTGTCCGGCGGCAATTCTGGATTTAAAAACAGTGTGGAAAAGGCTGTTTTTTTTCGTGCGGGGATAATTAACCCGCTTTGTGTCAATTTGGAAAGTGCGTAGTCTGATGAGATAAAGTCAATAAATTTAAGAGCCTCTTTTTTGTGTTTTGAACTTTTTGCAAGTGCATAACCCGAGGCATCAATATTTACAACAGACCCGTGTGACCCTTTGGGAAAATTAATTATATCCCAGTTGAAATTTGCCTCTTGCCGGTATTTGGGCACCAGCCACCTGCCTGAAATATGCATTGCCGTTTTTTGCTGCAAAAACATTTGTGCCATTGTCCGGCTTGCACTTTGTGATTTTTTCGGTGCAACATTATATTGGTTTGCAAGTGCCGCATAAAGGTCAATTGCAGCAACGGCGTTTTCTTTATTTATTTCCGTCTGTTTTCCGTCTTTGCTTAAAACAGACGCTCCGTTGCTGTACAAAAACGGCATAACATAAAAAATATCCGTTTCATAACCGGTGCCGAATACTTCTGTGTTTGATTTTATTTTAAACTGTTTTGATATACTTACAAAATCTTCGATAGTCCAATTGTTGTCGGGATAAGGTATGTTGTATTTGTCAAAAAGATTTTTGTTGTAATATACAACAAAATTAGATACATCACGCGGCAGCGCATATATTTTGTTGTTAAAAGTAAAACAGTCAAGGGATTTTTTAAAAAAAAGCTCCGGTTTAATAAAAGGGGTTAAATCCTCAAGCAGCCCGTATTTTACATATTTAGGAGCATAGTAATTATTAATGAACACCACATCGGGTGCAAGATTGGACGCAAATAACAGGTGAAGTTTTTGAAAATAATTTTGCGGAATATGTAAAAATTCCACTTTTATATCGGGATTTTGTTGTTCAAATTCTTTGATTAAAGGGGTTAAAAGTGCTATTTCGCTTTGAGAGCCCCAGGCTGAGAATTTTATTACAATCTTTTTATTGCCGGTTGCGTTTGGGCGCAGCAAAAATGGAGCCGTCAACAAAATTAAAAATATCAAAACGAAAAATTTTTTCATTTGTAAAAATTTTATTAAAGATTAACCACTAAATTCATTTTTTTCTCCGACACCTCTACCAGTGCCTGATAGTCGTCCAGTTTTATAATATATCTTTCTTTGGATTTTTGTGTACCGGAAAGTCTGGCTCGGATTTCTTTGCTTTTTATGCTGTCAAATTGTGTTAAAAGAAAGATTTCTTCATTAATATAACCGATTAAGGAGTATTTGCCGTTGTATTCAACAAGACAAAATCCTTTGTTAGAGGATAACGGAGAGGTGTATAAAAGTATGGGATTTTTTGATTTTTCAATAGGTTCGGAAAAATATTTTTGAACAAAATTGTTAGGGATTGCTTTTGTGTCGGCACGTTTGCGAACCGGAGATGCCGTGTCTTGATATACGGTTTTGCTTGTGTCGGGAATATGATATTTTTCAAGCTCTTTATCAAGTTCTTCCGTATCTTGGCGTTCTATTTTTATGTTGCCGATGACCTGTTGTCTTTCTTCTTCCTCATTGTAATCAGCCATTAAATCCTTAAAAGTTTTGATTGAAATATAAACAATGGCGAGCGGAAAAGTTATAAGAGCAAATATTGCAAGAAAAGTAACAAAATCAAATTTTTCTTTTTCCGCCACATACATTGTGCGCTCGGGGGGAAGTGTTCCGTCAATAAGCTGCTGTGCTTCCGGATTGTATTTAGGGTCTAACACTTTGTACTTGTAATCAGACGCAGCAGCATAATTACTTGAGTTAAAAACCAGCAATATAAAGATGATGCAGTTAAATAAAATTTTGAGGATACTTGTTTTTTGTAGTTTCATTTTTCAGATACAATCCAATATACAGATAATAAATGTCCGACCGGTGTTAATATTGTAACAAAAAGTCATTTTATTTTTCAACACTATTGTTAAGAAAATCAACAAGTCCCTGCAAGCCGAGTTTGTAGCTGTCTGCAGAAAAACCGCAAATTTGTCCGATACAAACCGGTGCTGTAAGTGAGTTTTTTCTGAATTCTTCACGTGCATGAATATTGGAAATGTGCACCTCAACCGCAGGCAGTGCAACAGCACTGATTGCATCTCTTATTGCAACGCTTGTATGTGTATATGCCGCAGGATTTATGACAATTCCCTGACAGTCGTTTTTTGCCTTCTGGATTTTGTTAACGATTTCGCCTTCTATATTGCTTTGAAAAGTTTCTATTTCCACGCCGAGTTTTTGTGCAAATTCTGCAAGCTGAGCGTTGATATTGTCCATTGTCAAAGAGCCGTATATTTCAGGTTCTCTTGTTCCAAGCAGATTTATATTCGGTCCGTTAATAATCAATATTTTCATATAACTAATCTATCATAGAGTTAAGCTCTTTGTCTATGTGTGACGGAAGCTTGTTTTGAGAAGACGTTTTATGCACTGCCGGGCAAAGGTTGTTAAATGCCGCCTTTGCAAATTGGCAAATAAATAAAAAAGCGTCAATCCAATCCGGTGACGCCTTTAACAATTAACACTTGGAATCTATTTATATCATATTTAAGCCGTTACCGGCACAAAAACCTTCATATTGCTTGAATATTTAATATTATTATTTACAAAGTCGCTCGCAGCTTTACCGTTGCCGAGGGTAATCTCTATGTGACCGTATTGTGAGCTATAGCCGGCTGAGCCTTTCGGATACACAAGCACACAGCCTGCCGGAAGGTCGGCAAGTTCGTCTTTTGTAATTTTTACCTCCTGAAAATGCTCGTTATTTTTCAAATTACCCGCCATCTCGAATGCGTGTCCACGGGTTACCGGTATGCCCGAGGCTTCTATTGCATCGCTGACAAATCTGGCACAGTGTCCGGTCGAGCCTGTATAGGCATGGGCTTTTACATTTTTAGCCAGTTTTACCGCTGTAGCTTTGTCATAATTTACCTCCTCTAAACTTGCCGTAGGTGTCGTGTTCCAGTTTACAGCCGAATTCTGGAGAAAACCTTTAAGCTTGTTAAATTGAGCATCCATATTTTGCAATGTTGCGTTATACATATCCATCAACATGCTCATATCAAACTGCGGCATTTCAAAATTAAAGTTGAAAGAGCCAAACGGAGAAAACGATTGATAAGACGGCATAAAAGTATCCATTCCCGTATATGCCGACGGCATAAAGTTTGTAAAATCAAACATGGGTGTAGTGGAATACGTTAACATCGGATTTGAAAACATATTCGTCATGCCTGTATTAAAATAAGATGTATTGAAATCAATCTTATCTAACGTCACAATATTCTCCTAATATATTCCCCTTATATATATAAAGTAATTTTGTTGTAAAATATTGCCTAAAATGAGATAATGTAAACAAATATTAAGCTTATAAAGCAAAGATATGCGCAGAATATTAAAATATTATTATGAAACAAATTAAATATTTATTATTAATATTTACTATATTATGTTCGACATTTTGTTCTCCCGTGAAAGCTCTTGAGGCTTTAGCCCCAGTGGAAGCACAAACACAGACAACAGAAGAAAATCCTGAAAAAATTCAAGAAATTACGAAGGAACAAAATGATGAGATGTTTGCACCTATCGAGCTTGATTTAACTGATTATACCTATTTGAATAAAAAAAATAAAAATAAAAAATTTGAACTTTCGGCAGAAAAAGAAGGTAAACCGGCTTATGTAAAAAATACTGGTCAAATTTGGGATGAAGATAAGCTGTTCAGGTATAATTTTTATTCTGATGAAGTGAATTTGCGTGTTTTGCCAAGTTACGGCTCTCTAAACAGTTATGTTAACCAAAATCTTGATGCAAACACAACCGTCATGGTCGGGCAGCAGGGCATATCCTCGATTAACGGAGATACCGTTAATTTTGCTTATGCAAACAGTTCCTATTACAGCAGCGGTGCACGTATTGACAGCAGCACCCAAAATTTTAATTATTCCGTAGGTGCTTTCACGGAAACAGATACGCTTAATCAGGAACTCGCTGCCATTGTTTCAACAAAACCTGCAAGCGTATTAAATTCTAAGGGAAAATTTTATGTCGGCGGCGGTGTTTTTTCTAACTTAATGAACGGGGTTAACAAAAATACCTCGGGGGTTTTTGCCCAGTATAAAAATGACAAATTGTCCTTCGGTGCCCAGCTTGCACGCTCCGAATATACAAAAAGCGGGTACAATAATTCAAGCAGTGTACATTTTCTTAGCCAGTACAAAATCAACGACCATCTGTCGCTAAAAAACAAAATCGTTAAAAACTTTGATATAGACGAACTTCAAGGCGAAATCGGATTTGTATATAAACCGTTAAGCGATGCGGACAGACTGCAGCTTGAAGTGACAGCGGCTAATTATCAGTCGCAAAATATCATAACAAGACAGAGATTAAATGTTTCCACCTCGTTTAAATTTTAACCGATTTGAGGTAATCACTGCGGGAAACCTTAACCTGCTGTGACGTATCAAGGTCTTTAATCGTTACAGTATTTGATTTAAGCTCATCATCCATTAAAATAACGGCATATTTCGCTGTCTTTGCAGCTTTATCAAGCTGTTTTTTGAATTTTTTATTCGCATAATCAAATTCTGCACTAAAACCGTTTGTTCTCAATTCTTCAACAAGCTTCATTGCTTCGGTTGTATTTTCGGAAATAACAAACGCATTGAGCCGTGGTTCTTGTTCCTGCTCAATAAGCGAATTAAGCCTTTCCATTCCCATTGCCCAGCCGACGGCAGGTGTTGGTGCGCCGCCTAAGGTTTCTACAAGCGAATCATAACGTCCGCCGCCGCAAACAGCATTTTGCGAGCCGAGGTTGTTGGATTTTATTTCAAAAACGGTTCTGTTGTAATAATCAAGACCTCTAACAAGCTGTTTGTTTCTTACAAACGGAATATTCAGTGCCGTTAAATACTCCTGCACTTTGTTAAAGTGTTCTTTGCACTCATCACAGATAAAATCACCGAGAATCACCTGCTGAATTTCTTCCAGTTCAAATATTTTTTTGCACGAGTCTACTTTACAATCAAGAATCCTCAAAGGATTTTTTTCGTAACGGAAGTTACAGTCCTCGCAAAGCTCGCCCAGATGAGGTTTGAGAACTTCTTTTATGGCATCTCTGTATTTTTTTCTGCAGTCTTTGCAGCCGAGAGAGTTTATTTCGATTTCAAGGTCATTAAGCCCGAGTTTGTTTAAATATTTTACGGCAAGATTAATAACTTCTGCATCGGCAGAAGGCTCTGCACAGCCAAACATTTCAACGCCTATCTGGTGAAATTGTCTTTGTCTGCCTGCCTGAGGTCTTTCGTATCTGAACATCGGACCTTTGTACCAGAGCTTTACAGGCTGAGGAAGTCTGTGAAAACCGTGTTCGATATATGCACGCACCACACCTGCCGTATTTTCAGGACGAAGGGTTAATGAACGTTCGCTTTTTTCAAAGGTGTACATCTCTTTATTTACAATATCCGTAGAATCGCCTACGCCTCTTGCGAAAAGCTCCGTCGCCTCAAAAACAGGTGTTCTTATTTCTTTAAAATTGGCTTTTGTAAATATCTCCAGACCCGCAGCTTCCATTTTTTGCCAGTTTACGGATTCCTGCGGAAGTATATCTTTAGTTCCTTTTTGAGCTTGTATCAACTTATCTCTCCTTTATCTAATTTGTCTGTGTGGCACAGAGTCTAACATTTTACTGCTCTGCAGGGGAAACAATTAAGTATTGTTTCTGAGAGGTAGACCCCGTACACTTGTTGGCTGTGCAGGACTTGCTTGTTGCACAGGTTCAACGAGTAGTCGGAGTCAGTTGACTATATAAAAATAATTATATATAAAAAATGGCTATTTCAATATATTAAAATTTATAGTAAAATCACAATGTGTTATTAAATTCGAGGTTATAATGGATATAAAAAATTCTTTTACGCCAAAAAACATTTGTTTCGGGCTTTTAATTTTATTCATAATATTTTTAATTGTAAAAATGACGGATATTGCACTGTTGTTATTCTGCAGCTATGTTATATCCGCAGCTATTAACCCGTTTGTCGACAAATTGTCGGCAAAAATGCCTCGCAGCTGGGCGACTCTTTTGATGATAACACTTATATTGCTGGTTTCAATCGGTATTTTAATCCCGATTGTGGTTATGTCAGTTAATGAAATTACGGACCTTGTTAATAATATGCCGCAGCATATTGATAAAATTCAAAATTTTATTGCCAATTTCAAAATTGCAGGTCAGGGTATATCTCAATATTTGAATATCGATACTGTTTTGAATAATTCGTCGACTATTGCAAAAGAAATTATTGATAAATCAATAAACGTAACCGTCGGCTTTTTAGGAATATTAACGGTGCTGGTAACACTCGGTATTATTGTTTATTTTCTTTCAAATGACAGAGAAGAAATTAAAAAATTCTGTTTAAAACTTTTTCCGTCTGACCTTAGAGATAGAGCCTCAGAGGTTATTGATGATTTAGAAACAAAAGTCGGCGGATATATTTCGGCTCAGCTTTTATCAATCTCAATTGTCGGCATAATAGTTGCAATATTTTTGATGGTAATGAAGGTCGATTATGCAATATTTTTAGGTTTTATTTCGGCAATATTAGACCTTGTTCCTGTAGTGGGACCGATTATATCAGGTGCTTTAATATTGCTTGTCGCTTTCCCGAAAGGCTGGATTGTATGCGCAATTGCCATATTCTCTCTGCTGCTCGGTCAATTTATTGAAAACAACTGGGCAAAGCCTTATTTCTTTTCCAAATACATGGATTTGCACCCGTTAGTTGTAATATTCTCTTTCTTTATTGCCGCTAAATTTTTGGGAGTAATAGGCGTGCTTATAGCCCCTGCGATAGCTGCGGTTGTTGTGACCTTATTTGAAGAAATATATGTCAGGACAATGAACGACGGAAAAGAGGAATAATTTTGCCCGATATTATTTTGTATGACATTCCTCAAAAAAATGCGGAAGTAAATATATGGATGGCGTTCCCTGCAATGGCTTCCTTCGGGATGTCATCACTGGGGTATATGTCAATTGTAAAACGTCTTGACTCAAGAAAAGATTATTACGTCGAAAAAATTTTTACTGATACTCAAAACACAAAATTAAAACCCGAAGATGTTGATATCATGGGATTTTCTGTTTCGTTTGAAATAGATTTTTTAGGGATTTTTAAAATACTTGAAAACTTTAATATCCCGTTCAAATCGTCGCAAAGAGATTCTTCGTATCCGATAATTTTTGGCGGCGGACCTGTTTTGACAGCAAACCCCGAGCCTTATTGCGAATTTTTTGACTTTATCATTATAGGCGATGCGGAAGACCTTGATACGGAAATAATCGACGTAATAAAGAAAAATAAAAATTTAACCAAAAATCAAAAATTAGCCGAGCTGTCTAAAGTAAAAGGTATATATGTTCCTTCTTTAACCAAATACGAACCGGATAAGGGAGTTGTTGCTTTAAACGGCGAACCTTATACAGTAGAGAAAATTTCTTCGCCTTTGTGTGAATGTATAACAACACCTGTATTGAGTGAAAAAAGCTTTTTTGCAAATACTTATGTTATAGAAATAGTCCGTGGCTGTCCGCAGCGTTGCGGGTTCTGTCTTGCCTCGTATTTGAATTTGCCGTCAAGATACTGCGAGATTGATAAAATTATTGAAAAAATCGATGAGGGCTTAAAATATACAAATAAAATTGCCTTGCTCGGGGCGTTGATTACGGCTCATCCGGAATTTGAAAAAATTTGTGATTACATTTTAAAAAGAAAACAATCAGATATAACGGATTTGGAGCTTTCTGTTTCTTCGCTGAGGGCTGACTCAATATCACCTTTAATAATAAAAACTCTTGTCGAATGCGGACAAAAACATTCTACAATAGCAATAGAGGCAGGCTCTGACAGGCTGAGAAAAGTTATAAACAAAAATCTTACCGAGGCTCAAATTTTTGATACAGTAAATATTGCTCAACAAAACGGTTTAAAAGGGCTTAAAATTTACGCAATGATAGGTCTTCCGACAGAAACTCAAGAGGATATTGAGGCGTTTGTTAAGCTCGCTAAAAAATTAAAATCGGAATTTAAGGCTTTTGAATTTACGTTTTCTTTTGCAACCTTTGTTCCAAAATCTCATACTCCGTTCCAGTTTTGTGCAAGAGAAAATATAAAAACACTGGAAACCAAGTATGAATATTTGAAAAAAGAATTTCATAAAATCGGGGTTAAAATCCGTACCTCAAGCGTAAAATGGGATTACTGGCAGGCTTTGCTGTCACGTGGCGACAGAAGACTTGCTGATTATTTAATTGCCGTTTATAAAAACGGCGGGAATTTAGGTGCCTTTAAACAGTCCTATAACGAAATAAAAAAGTCATGCAATTTGCCTGCGTCAGATTTTTATGCACTTGAAAAAAAAGAATTAAACAATATTCTTCCATGGGATTTTATAAAAATTACTCCTGAGAAACAGGCTTTAATCAAGGAATATCAACGTCTTTTAAACAATTGTGAAAAAATGTAAAACAAATAGAAAAATTTTTTCAACAAAAGGGTTGACATTAAATTTTCATTTGGCATAATAAAATATGTAAGGTTAAGTGTAGTCGAAACACTAAATAACATCTTAAATTACATTAATAACCCCGAACACATATAAACTCCTAAATAATAAACACAAAAGAGACCATTAGGATGCAGAAAACAAACCACCCGGACATTAAAAATCTGAGTGGCTTTTTTTTATTCTTACAAAAACTTATAAAGTGTATATCATTTGATATCCATTAAGTGTAATTGTGACAACTAATAACTAATAAAGCATAAATCGTGCCAAAATTCACAATTTTCACATACACAATTGGTACTGACTTCTCGTTGAAGCTGTACAATAAACAAGCGGGTATGTCCGGCATACTTAGAGTGCTTTTGTCGGATTGGTAAATTCCGATCTGTGTCAATTATTTTGTTTGGCAGGTATGAAATGTACCCCTAAAAAAGTAAACAATCAGTAGGAAATAATAAAGATACAATTGTATCTGAGAATACTGCAACACCGCCGACCTTTGCAGAGTGAACTACAGAAAGTTATACAAACAACAACATGCGAGGTTTGTTTGAGGCACGGGGAATTATTTAAATCAAATTAATTTTTATACTTTAGCAATTTTTACGTGCCGAGTTGCCGAGCTCAGGTTTGTGTTACTTTCTGTATGAACGGAGCAGCAGGTCGGCAAGTTTCTTGGGTGGCACCCGTTCTTTGCGTCAAAGAATGGGTGCCAAATAAAGCTATAATCGAGTTTTGATAACTAACAGTTTTTGATAATGTCCTACTCGTTGGTTATGTTTTTAGGGGGACACGTCAGGTATGCCCAACCTACAGACTTTTGGGTCGGATTTATAAATCCAACCTGCTTTACTGCCGCCTTGTTGTTAAATA
>CALUSA010000065.1 GCA_944323275.1 Candidatus Gastranaerophilales bacterium | reverse complement strand
AAAGTAAAAGGCTATTCACAGGGACGAATAGCCTTTTTAAAGAGAATTTTACAACTGAACTGATGTGATAGTTAGTGTGAGCTGTTTCTGATATCATGTCAGGGATTTCTCTTTACATATTTATTATAATTTTATTGTTTTAATCCTCAATGACCCTGCGGGGCTATTTTAGGCAACAAAATGTCTAGACAAGTTTTTCTTTTATTGCAAGAATGGCAGCCTGAGTTCTGTCTTCCACGCAAAGTTTTTGCAAAATATTTTTCAAATGATTCTTTACTGTATGAATAGATAAAATCAACTCATCAGCTATTTCTTTATTTGATTTTCCGGCAGCAACAAGTTTTAGTATATCCTTTTCTCTTGCAGTAAGGTCAAAGTCATAAGCCGTATGTTCCTGTGTTTGTACAGAAAAAGCATCTGACTGAATTATTTCAAGTATAAAACCGGCAATTGAAGGATCAATCCAAATTGCACCGTTTTGAACAGAATGTATCACATTAACAAGTTCATCCAGCTTTATATTTTTCAAACAATATGCATTTGCACCTGATTTAAAAGCAGAAAGCACAAGTTTTTTTTCACTAAAAGAAGTTAACATTATTACTTTTACGTCAGGCAGAATATTTTTTATATGCAAAGCTGCATCGATACCGTTCATAACCGGCATAGAAATATCCATAAGAATAATATCGGGTTTGCGTCCTGATTTTATATAATTTAGTGCTGCCTGTCCGTTTTCAGCTTCTGATATAGTAACTTCAGGCAGTTTTATTTTTAAACCGTAAGCAGTTGTTTTTCTTGTATGGATATAATCTTCAACTATTAAAATTTCCATTACTTTTCCTCATGATTTTGATATAGCGGAAGTGTTATAGTAAATCTTGTAAATTTATCAAGTTCACTCTGAACAGTTATTGAGCCATGATGCAGATTTATTAATTGCTGACATACACTCAAACCGAACCCTGACCCGAGTTTACGTTCAAGGCTCTTGCCTGAATAATACCTGTCAAAAATAAATTTTAAATCCTCCTGTGAAATCCCGTTGCCATTGTCTTCGATAGTAATTACAACGTCATTATCATTATAATGAGCATTTATTTTTACATAATCATTTTGAGAAACATTTTCTATTGCATTTGACAACAAATTCATAAACACACGGGTGAGATGAAATTTATCACCTTCTATGGTTGTACCGCCTTTATAAATATTATTTTCAAATTTAATTTGTTTTTCTTCAATAAGCGGTTTAAGACGTTCTTCACAGTCTTCTATAATCTCATAAATATCAACTTGTTCTATATTCAGCTTAAGTTTTTGTGAATCAAAACTATAAGATTCCAAAATTAAATTTACCATTTTTAAAAGGTGTTCATTATTTTTCGCAAGACTTTCAGCCAGTTCATATTCATTTTGAAGTCCGATTTCTTTAAATTTTTGAGAAATTAATTCTAAAGACTGTGCCTGTGAAACGAGCGGCGTTCTTAAATCATGAGTTAAATTAGAAATAAAACTCTGACGTAAATTTTCCTTTGCCTCAAGATTTTGGGTCATATCATTAAAACTGTTATATATGTTCTGTATAAGCTCCTGATTGCTTTTTGTTGTCAGTCTGAACTTAAAGTTCCCCTTTTTTATCTCTTTAGTTGCGTTAGATAACGCCATAACCGGCAGAACAAATGCCCTGTTAATTAACAAACCAATGACAAAACTCGAAATAATACCAACAAACAGTATAAAAAGACCCGTTATTATATTGTCAATATAAAGCCTGTTCGGACGCATAACTATAGAAATATATATATAGCTGATTATTTGTCCGTCATTATTTTTAATTTCAAAAATACCAGCTCTTGGTGTTGGTTTAAAATTAAAAATTTTTTCTGTTATCAAAGAAGTTTTGTCTAAAAATTGTGTTGACATAGGGTCTATTGCAACATTCTCCGGCAAAGAATTTTTTTGATTTTTGCTAAATTTTACTTCAATATTATAAGGTCCGGCAGGACGAATCTCCTGTAAATCCAATGGTTTACAAATCTTCATGCTGTGCTTATCGTGTTCTACAGGCAAAATTGTACATGAACGCAAAGATTCATTATATTTTTCGTAAAAAGATACCGGCTGCAATACGTCAATATTAGCTATTTCAACGGAATATCCCTCTAATAAATTTTTTATTATATTAACCTGCTGAGGTTTTTTGGGTGTAAAATATAATTTTTTCTGGATTTCACCTTCCTGAATTACAAGGTTATTGTTCAAATTTTGTTCAAGCTTTGCAATACCGTTTGTCATCCCGCTTTTTATCATAATAGATTGAACCCTTTTCATTTGTGAATTATTCCACAAAAACATTATCACAAGCGGTAATATTGCAGTGATTAAAAAAACTATGAAAAAATATTTGGCAAATTTAAACATACTTCCTTATTAACCCGAAATAATAATATCATCTATTATTTACATTTAAAATGATTCTCCGGGGCTATGTTTGTTAAACAGGAAGCTCTCCGTTAGGATATATAGTTATCTTTTGCGGAGCAAGACCGTATAATGCCATTCTTCTTGCTACTGCAATGTCTTTGGCAGGTCTGTTTTCTTCAGGATTTAATATGTATAATAAATCTTCCAAATCAATATTTTGGGTATCCTGACCGATTTCTTTTGTCCAATCCGTAATATCGTTTACATATTCATTATACAGCCTGCCAATCTTTGATACATTGGGTTTTCTCAAAGCCTTCAAGTCCATAGATACACCGTCCGGTGTTTCCCTATGCAAATTTTCTGCAGCAGGAAATTTACGGACAAGCAAAATATTTTCTAAAGTATCAGCGAGTGTTTCAAAACTTAATTTGTAAACATCTTCGTTTTCGGTTGCTTCATACAACACATCTGCAAGAGCCTGCTCCATTGCCAGAGATAAAAGTTTATTTTCCATAGTCATAGATTCTTTCGGGATAAGCACAACTTTGCCATGGTCTTTGGCTGTTTTACGTTTAACACAAACTACATTGCAAAAAACATCTGCAGGCATTTGCTCTCTGTCACTTCTCAATTGTTTTGAAAGTTCGTCAAGGTATCTGTCCATATAAGTTTTTGGTACAAAATCAAATTTTTTGCTAAACAAAAAACGGACTTTTTTAATTTTGTCTTCGTATTCAAAATCTGATAAAGAAGTTATTGCCGGTTTTAAAGGTCCGTCCATAATCTCTTTGCTGCCGTTATCAATAAATTTTCTGTAAAATGCATCTTTAATACGGGGTGATAGTGCACTTTTATCAGAAAATATCAACAAAGCCGAACGGTTATATTTTTTAATATAATCAGTCAAAACATTTTTTTGTTTTTCAAGTGCAGCTAAAAGCTCCGGCGTTTGCTCGGCGGTTCTGTCAATATAAAAATAATTATGCAAAATATCGGATACATCTCCGTTGCTAATAGGCTGTCTTAAAGCGTTATAAGCGTCTTCTATCTTTTTCTTGTTTAAGTGAGGCTGCTCTTTGACAGGTAATATAAAATCTTTATCCAATCTGGTAGAATGGAAAGCTATAGGATTTTCCCCAATTTCAAGTTTATAAATTGCAGTTTTTACATCAGAAAAAGACAGTGTAAAAACTTCAGGATTACCTGTATATTGATATAAAACAGAGCTTAAAGCAGCTTCTAAAGCTCTATTGGCTTCAAAAGCAGTTAATTCATTGTTGGACTGCATAAGCTGATAAAGATTATGTTCATCTTTTTCATCAAGCTGCTGCCCAGCCAAATTTTTTGTCCAGGAGATAACGTAATCTTTAGGTAAATCTTTAACAGTTTCAAAATACTCCTTCATATAAGAATCGGGAATATAGTGCAGCCTCGGCGACATAACTTTTAAATATGCCTGTTTAAACTCTTTTATATAATCAGGTGTTGTATCATTATCAACAACTTGTACAGGTTTTAACGATTGAGTTTTAAATTTTTCCAATTCTTTTACACGTTGGTTTTTATCACGCATAATCTGTTTTTTAAGTTCTTCAAAAGTACCTCTTTTTATCGCTGTTTGAACTTTTAAATGAGATTCTCTGATTTTATTGCCTAGCATATCTGCATAATCAGGATGTGTTTCCCAAAATGCAGTCATAATTTTTGATTGAAATTCGCTGAATTCCTGTGTGGAATAAAGCATGTCAGCAGGTTTATAAATTTGATTTTCTCTAAGATACATTGATAAATCTTTTATTAAATCAGAACTGTGATTCCAGGCATCAATCATTGCGAATTTTAAAGGCTCGGAGCCGGATTTCATTTTAGAAATGTAATCGCTCTTTTCAGCCGATGTCATCTGCGTCCAGCGATTAACCAGCCTTTGCATTCTTTTTAAATGTAAAGTATCTTTATCTGCTTCTGACAAGTTAGCTTCAAAAAGTTTTAAATTATTTGTTGCCCATTTTATAAACAGCTCATCCTTGCTGAGTTTGGAAGAACCCGTTTTTATATGTTTTCGCTCCTGCACAAAATCGTCATCAAATTTATTTTCTCTTGTTTTAACAGAAGTATTTTGTTCTGTTTTTTGAGATTTTTTAAAATCCTTTAACATATCAAGAGCGTTCAACTGATCAGCAATCATATCAAGTTTTTCATTGTAGGTGAAAGAATTCCACCAGCATTCAAACTGCTCAACGGATTTTTTTGCACGTGCAGTACGATCTTCTTCTGACAAAGAATCCCAGAAAGCACGCTGCCCAAGAGAAATTTTTTCACCGACTTCGTCCGAGTATCCTGCCCTTGTATATCTTAACGACTGCTGATATTCAAAAGACGGTGTTTGTATTCCCAGGGATTTAAGCGTTGAGCCGTAAACATATTTTGCATCTTTATTTTTAAATTTAAAATCAGCCTTAAAATCTTCATCAAGATCATTTTCAAGATCTTTATTTATTTCATCAATTGTTTTTCCTTCAAGAAATATTTTTTCTACAAGATAAACAGTCAAATTCTTTTTATCTTTTAAAACGCCTTTATTGTAAAGTTCAATCAATTCCAGATTTTCTTTTATTGAATTTAAAATTCCCCTTGTGGCTTTAGAGTCCTGAGGATTTTTCAAATTAGAAAAAAGTTCTTCATCAGGAAAAAATTTCTTTATATCCTCTGCATTTTTAGCATCTTTTAATTTATCAAAAGCTCTTTGCTGAGCCTCTAACGGTGTAAGGCGTGATTTGTCTTCAACAGAATCAACATATCTTCTTACTGTTAAAGGCATCCTGTCTTTATTAGCCCCGTAGAATCTGTCTAAACCCTTATCAACACGTGCTTTAAACGACAACATGTGGTCGTTAAATTTTGAACACAGTCCGACCTTCTTAAAAGTATTTGATTGTGTCTGAACAGCAATTTTAGGGGAATTATCATTATGTTTGTCCTGATTTTTTGACAAACTTATATTAAATACGGGATTAAGTCGCATATTCACACTTCCTTACTGGTATCGTTACCTGTATAAAGCATGAAAATTTATAAAATTGCCTGAAAATCAAATTTTGTAAAGAAAATTTTAATATGCAAAATCCTGCATATATATCAACGGCGGAGTAAACTCCGCCGGATAAAATTTTCTTCACTAATTATCAATCAAAAGACTTGCTCCGATTAAACCGGCACTGTTGCCTAATTGCGCCGGTACAACTTCAACGGCTGCCCCCTGAATAGGCATTGCTCTATCTTTCAAGGTTTTTTTCAAAGGTTCAAAAAGGATATCGCCTGCTTCGGCAACACCACCGCCTATAACAATTCTTTCCGGATTCAAAAGATTAACCACGCTGGACAACCCAATACCCAGATACTCGCCCATTCTTTCAAAAATCTTTTTAGCAACAACGTCACCCTGCTGTGCTGCCTGACAAACAATTGCAGGAGTAATTGCAGAAGTTGAACCGGCAATTTCTCTGAATTTTGCGCTTTTGCCGCCTTTTACATAATCCTTTGCCATTGCAACAATGGAAGGTCCTGAAACATAAGCTTCAAAACAGCCGGTATCCCCGCAGCCGCAGAGATGTCCGTTATGCATTTCCATTTTTATATGCCCGATTTCGCCTGCGGCATTACTTGCACCACGCACGAGCTTGCCGTTAATAACAAGACCGGAGCCTATGCCCGTACCTACCGTAATACAAATAAGATTTTTACAACCCGCACCGGCACCGTAATTGAGTTCGGCAAGAGCCATACAACGTACATCATTATCTACTTTTACGGGAACATTAAATTCCTTTTGCATAATTTCTGCTATCGGAACATCAATCCATCCCGGAATATTCGGCAATATTCTTACAACACCGTTATCGCAGTCAATCTGCCCCGGAAAGCCAAAGCCTATACCCTCTATATCATTTGTTGTCATTTCAGCTTCTTTTAGCAAATCTTTTATACACTGCGTAATATTGCCTATAGTATATTCATAGCCCATTTCCGCACGTGTCGGGACTGTTTTTGGATGAGAAATTTCACCATCCTTGTTTACAAGTGCAATTTTAACGTTTGTACCGCCAATATCCACGCCGACTCTGAATTTTTCAAACATATTCTCTTAATCCCCGTTTTATATCTAGTGTCAATGACATTATCATATCACGAGCAAAAATATTTTTTAAATAAAAAACAAAGGAATTAATATTTTTTGAATACCTGCATTCCGAATTTGTGTTTTAATTTATTAAAATGTGTCAACTTTTGCAAAATATCATCTTTTGTACGGTTAACAGTTTCTTTGAAATCTTTTAAGGTATAAAGAGTTTTTTCAAAATCAAAAGGCTGTTTCGGACTTACAAACATATATTTGCCTATTTTTAAATTGGAATTTACAAAAAAATTGCTTTTATCATCACTTGAAATATTAATAACGAATTCTTTTGTATTTCTAAATTTATCAACAAAACGCTGCCATACTGTTTTCGCCGGTTTTTGCGTGTTTTGTGTTTCAAGATTTCTTACCGATTCAAACATCAGGCTTGATAAATCCTCGCCGTACCTTAATATACAATTTTTTTGTGCGAGTTTTGTTATATGAACCCGTGTTGGTTTATGCATAATTTTCAGAATACTCATTTTAAATCCCTGCAAAATTAAAAATTATTAACTACGAAAAATATAACATACCTGCAATATATTTTTTGTTAGTTTATTAAATTATATTTACAATTTTAGACCTCAAAAAATTGATATTTTCTTTATTGTTTTATATATTTGTCTATATAATAAAATTCATTAAAGGGGGGTAACATGTTTTCTTTTATAAACAATCATCATCATTTTATATTTAATGTTTTACCGGATTTTTTGCATAACAAATGGACACTGATGGTGATTAATTTATGTATCTTTGCATGTTTAATCAAAATAGCCAACCTGTTCATAGATAAATTTGTTGCAAAAATCGGACAATATAAAAATGATTACGAGTTTAAAAAGCAGCTTATTACATTAAAATCAATCGCAAAATCAATTGTTGATACCATAATTATTATGTTCGCAGCAATATATATCCTTAATGTTCTCGGTGTTGATATAAGACCCATACTTACAGCTGCCGGCGTTTTAGGTGTTGCAGTAGGTTTTGGTGCAAAAAGATTTTTTGAAGATATTATATCAGGTGCGTCCCTGCTTTTGGAAGGACAGGTCAGGGTAGGTGATTATATCGAAATTTCCGGTCACGAAGGTGTGGTTGAAAAAATAGACATAAGACTTATACAAATCAGGGATTTACAAGGCAGAGTACATTACATAAGAAACGGTATGGTGGATATTGTAGTTAATTACACACGTGATTTTTCTTATTATGTATTTAATCTTGGCATAAGTTATGATGCTAACATAAACTATGTTATGGACGCATTAAAAGAAGCTGACGAAGAATTCAGAACAAATTCCCCTTCAAAAGAGTTCGTGCTTGCACCGTTAGAAATTCTCGGTGTTGATGAGTTTGATGACTCTGCTGTTATAATAAAAGCCAGAATAAAAACAAAACCTATAAAACAGTGGGAAGTAGGACGTGCATTCAACAAAGCAATAAAAGAAAAATTTGACGCTAAAGGTATTGAAATTCCTTTCCCTCAAACCACCGTTCACATGATTAAAGAAAACGCCTAAAAAATTTATTTTAATTAATTTAGACTGTCCGGTTTTCCTATTCTGAGATTAACTGCAAACAGGAACATAAACAATGGCAAAAGCTGCAAAATTAATCTGTCCATAGAATTTTGTACAAGCCATGTTATATCATGCGGTGAAAACAGATAAACGCAGAAATATCCTGCTGTCATTAAAACAAAGATTATTGCAGAAATCTTAAACGGAATTCTGTTTATATCCTTTATTTTGAACCCCTTAATACAAAGCAGCACAAGAACAATTAAAAGAGGAAAACGCAGCAGCAACATTTTGGCAAAAGTTTTCAATATAATTACATATCTGCTAAAATCCAACGCAAAATTGTAGGTTTTTAATGCAACAAAACCTGCAATAAGATCATTTGCAACATGTGCCATATTTTTATATAAAATAAGTAAAATTAAAGGAACAACTGCAGTCAATGCGGCAAGAGCGAGCTTTTTGAAATTTTTTATGCCTAAAAAATATCCGGCTATACATAAAAGATAAACCGTAAAAAATAACATTCCTTCATTTTTGGTCCAAGCACTCAAAGCCGCAAATAAAATCGAAAGCACAATATAAGAAAATTTTTCTTTTCTAAAATACAAAAATAAACATACTACTGCGCATAAGTACATATAAGCTAAAGGAATATCAGCACACTGTGCAGCCCCGTTTACTAAAAATATATCCAGTATCATAAAAATAGAAGTTACCGCAATTGCTGCCTTTTCACTTTTAAAATACGTAATTGCCTGATACAAAAGATACACAAGCCCGAAAGTAAAAAACAGACCAACTGTTGCATTTAGTGCATAATTTTCTGTTCCTGTATAACTCCACAATCTGGCAACTGTTGACGGTACCAGCATCGGATAATCATTATGCGACATAAAATGCGGCAGTGAAAATACATTCTGCCACAGAGGATTGTTCAAAAATAAAAACTCTGCTTTTATATTCCAAATTCTAAAGCCGTCCCAGCTTCCCATAGGGTTGTTTATAAAATATTTAAAATAAATCAAAACCGCATACAAATTCAAAAGGTAAAACCAGTTAGATAATTTTTTAAATTTATGCTTGCTCAAGTCAGGCTTTTCTTCATTGTAATAAATCAAGGCAAGGACTACAGTCAGAATAAGTTCAAACCATTTAAAGCAATCAAAACTGTTTATGTGCAGGCACAAAAACAAAAAATACAAAATTGAATTTATACCAAAACCAAGCGGAATAGCAAACAAAAGCCTGAAACGTAATTCCATTTCCCTTGATATTATTGAAACTGTAAAATAGCCGGTAAACAATGTTACCAGTAATCCGAGTATAAAACCTAACAATGAGCCTGTCATTATTTTTCTATCCTTTTAAATATATATGTTTTATCATTAACTTTTTTATAAATTTTAAAACCATCAGGTGCTATAACCTTCTTAGGGACATATTCGTAAGCACCTATGACATAATTTTCAAGTTTATCGTTTTTCAAAACAGACGGTACTATAGCATACTGGGCAATATAAAAATTTCTTATTGAGCTTTCTATATCAAAAACACTGTTTTGTGCTATATCTGAAACAAAGCCGACTTTACCTTCGTCTTGAAAATCTTTAATATCTTTAACAGCCTTTTTTATATCTGTCACCTGAGAATAAAAACTGTTTTGTCCCAGATAATCGACAAAAAGCATGGTAAACGGTACCTGAACAATCAAAAACAGGTATTTTAAATTCCACAAAATAATGAGCAGAAAAATTACACGAAAAATAAACCTGTCAGAAATTTTATGAAGCTTATATATCATAACCATAACCTTTCAAGAGTTTTCTCAATCTGGGTTTCGAGTTCTATAAGATTGTTGTTATTTTCAATTATAAAATCTGCAAGATTTCTTTTTTCTTCCTGTGAAACCTGTGCATTTATACGCTCAAGTGCATGTTCCAGAGGATATCCTCTGCGTGTCATCAATCTTTGAAGACGAATTTTTTTATCTGCGCATACAAGAATAGTTCTATCAAAAAGATTCTGCATGTTTTCTTCAAAAAGCAGAGGAACAGACGCAACAACAATTTCATCATTTTCATGCTCATCAAAAAATTCAAGTATTCTTTTTTCAACAAGCGGATGCAAAATGTCTTCTAAAGCTTCCATTTTTTCAGGGTCTGCAAAAACAATTAACCCTATCTTATGTCGACCGAGCCTTCCGTCTTCAAGAAAAATATCCTGACCGTCAAAAAGATTTTTAACCTTTTCTATAACTTCTTCATTATTATCCATTAATCTATGACAAATCCAGTCAGCATCAATAACGGGAATACCCTTTTTTTCCAGATAACTTTGAACAATTGATTTACCTGAGGCAATATTGCCTGTGAGACCTACTTTTAGCATACATTTGCCAACTTTCTATAAGTTAACTATTTCAATTCAAAAACCGTTCCTTCTTTGGAATCTTTTAATACAATATTAATTTTATCCAGAGAATTTCTTATCGCATCGGCAACAGCCCAATCTTTCTGCGCACGGGCGTTGTTTCTGACCTCGATTATTTTATTCATAATCTCTTTTGCCTCAGCGTTTTTATCCGTAATAAAATCAAAATCGTCTATAATTTGGGCAAGCTTTTCTTTAAGCTGATTTTCATCAAGCTCAACTTTTTCCAAATCAAAACCCATTACACGTGCAAGCCTGATAAGCATTGAAATATACTTAACAGCTTCGTCTTTATTATTTGCATCCTTAGCTTTATTCGCTTTTGTTGCAATTTCAAAAAGCACGGCAAGAGCTTTTGAAGTATTGAAATCGTCGTTCATAGCTGTTTTAAATTCTTCGATTTCATCACCTTCAATATTGTCAATCAAGGCATCTTTCCCCAGCCATGCAAGCACATTATTGGCTGCATTTTTCAGCCTTTTTGCGCCTGCAGCTGCAGCGTCTAGTGCTTCGTCATTAAATTCAACCGGCATTCTGTAATTGTTAGTCAAAATAAAAAATCTGATTGTATTTGCGTCATATTTTTCAAGCAGACCGTCAATAGTTATAAAATTGCCTAAAGATTTTGACATTTTTTCTTTGTTAATAGTAACAAAACCGTTATGCAGCCAGTATTTAACAAACCTGCAGCCGTTTGCGCATTCTGATTGTGCAATTTCGTTTTCATGGTGCGGAAAAATCAAATCAGCTCCGCCTGCATGAATATCAATTTCGTCCGCAAGATGTTTCTTACTCATTGCTGAACATTCTATATGCCAGCCCGGACGACCGATACCCCACGGACTTTTATAACCGAATTTTTCATCTTTTTTCCACAGAGCAAAATCCAACGGGTCTTCTTTAATGGAAGAAGCTTCAACCCTTGCCCCCGCTTCAAGGTCGTCTATCGGCTGTTTGCTCAAATAACCGTATCTTGGAAATTTCTTTACCCTGAAATAAACATCACCGTCAGCCTCATAGGCATAGCCTTTTTCAACCAAAGTCTTAACCATTTTTATCATATCGCCGAGTGTTTTTGTGGCAAACGGTTCTACGTCAGGTTTAAGATTATTGAGTTTTTTCATTGATTCAGAAAAAATATCATAATATTTT
>CALUSA010000064.1 GCA_944323275.1 Candidatus Gastranaerophilales bacterium | reverse complement strand
GCTAAATGGTTGATGTTTAAAACACCTGAATTTACTGCAAGGCTTCTTGATTCTGCGAGGTTTGTGCCTTCGTTTACGTAGACATTTGTGTTGTCTACGGTGATGTTAGCATTAATTATCTCGTCATTAAGGTAAATTGTGCCTGTTGAATCGCCGTCAAGTGCAAGGTTGTAGGCATTTGTATGATCAACTTCGTATTTGCCGGTTTGTGAATTCTTTTTAGCAGTACCACCGTCTATTTGATCGTCAAAGATAATAACGCCGTTGTTTTGAGCTTGAAGCTTTATTGTAGGGGAAGAACTTGAAGAAGTCTGAACAAATATTGCGTTATTAATTTTGCCTCGATAATCTTCTGTATAGTTGCCCGAGAAATAATTAACTTGATTGTCAGCAATAAAGTTAATATCTGAATTTGTGTACACAGCACCGCCGAGGGCTAATTCTTTATCGGATTCTGTTTTTGCATAGTTATTGATAAACGAACCGTATATGCCACCTACAAGGTTACGGTCAGCGTCAAGTTTGCCGATTCTGCCATAGTTAGAAATCGCCCCGCCATAGGCATATCCATTACCTGACGACGCATAGTTGTCAATAAAATCACCTGTTATATTGCCGATTGTTGCACTGTTGCTATTATAAATACCTCCGCCGTATGCAGATAAATCATTTGAATACGCATAGTTGCCTATAAAGTCACCTGTTATATCTCCGATTGTGCCATTACTGTTCAAAATCGCCCCGCCATTGGCAGAAGAATTAGTTGATGACGCATAGTTGCCGATAAAGTCGCCTGTTATATCTCTTATTATTGAAGCATAGGCGTTATAAATCGCACCACCATAGGCAGTAGAACCCGTTGAAGACGAATAGTTGCCGATGAAATCGCCTGTTATGTTGCTGATTGTTCCATCGTTATAAATCGCCCCGCCATGTGCATAAGAACCAGACACATAGTTACCGATAAAATCGCCTGTTATATTACCAATTGTTCCCCTATTGTTAGAAATAGCCCCGGCCGTAGAGCCAGCACTGTTGCCGATAAAATCACCTGTTATGTTGCCGATTGTTCCCCTATTGTTAGAAATAGCCCCGGCCGTAGAGCCAGCACTGTTGCCGATAAAATCACCTGTTATGTTGCCGATTGTTCCTCTTAAGTTATAAATCGCCCCGCCATAGCTAGCCACAAAATTTGCAATAAAATCACCGGTGATGTTTCCAATTGTCCCACTTCCGCTAGCAATAGCTCCGCCTCTGTCAGTACCATTACCGTTCAGATTTTTAAAATTGGCTGTAATATCCGCACCGTTTTGGTCTGTATCTATTCTGTTTGAATCGGGTCTGGTATTATTTACGTAATATGTTATATCAGCCTCAGATTCATTTGCTTCCACAAGAGAATATTTATTATCAGTTTTCTCCCATTTAAAATACAATTTTTCGCCGTAGTTTTCTTTATCACCAAACTCTGTTTGTTTTAGAGAAATTGTGTAATATTTAGGTGTGACTGTTCCGTCATCGTTTTTGTCATAAAGGGTAATTGCGTTTTGTGGTAAATTTTCAGGGTCTGCGTTTTCGATTTCTGTTAAGGTATAAGCAGATTCAGGGTAGACAGTGCCTGTGCCTTCAATAGGGTTGCCCTGTTCGTCTTTGTCTTGCGTTGCAGGGTTAATTATGCCCTGTTTATTCAGGTTGTCCAGTGTCGGAGTCGGTACGTTATCCGCAAACGCTGTTTGTGTACTAAAGCTTATTACACCTAAAAAAGCTGCTATACAAAGCGATTTTACAAAACTATTTTTTCTATCCATAACACGTAATTCCCTTACTGTTTACTCAATTTATTTTTTCGGCTGATTTGGGATAAACTTTAGGGATTTTGGAATGTTTTTTACAATAGTTTACATTTGTGTAATAGATTTTTGTCGGATGGGTAAATCCGAACGGCGTTACTGCTTACGCAGTATTGCTTAAAGCTGCAGAATATGCCCGCTGGCATTTCTTTATAAAAACTTAAGCTGATTTATACATCCATCTGCGCCAGTATAACTGCTCTTTAGAAGAATATTTTTTCATTTCGTATTCAAAATACTCTTTTGGTCTAAATGGTCTGCGTAAAAGTTTCATCCCTGCTTCTTTCGGGGTTTTGTCCGCTTTGTACTGGTTGCATTCTTTACAGCAGGTCACGATATTTTCCCAGATATCAGGACCGAATCTGGATTTAGGATACACATGGTCGAGTGTAAGCTCGGAGGGCGGCAGCTTCTTTCCGCAGTACTGGCAAGTGTAATCATCCCTTACATATACATTTATACGACAAAATGGCAGTTCCTTGTATGGAACTGCCACATCATAATTAAGTTTTATAACTTTAGGAATTTCGGTATTGTTAATACTGATATAATCCTCTATATTTGTAATACTCTTTTCGCATTCGGCTTTGCCTTTTAACAACAACTTAAGAGCACGCTTCCAGCTGCATATCCGCAGTGGCTTGTTTTCATGATTCAGCAAAAGTACCCGATTCATTTTTTACTCTTTCTTTGTTGTTACACTTGTAGTATAACATATTTTTATAAAAAAAATAAGTGTCGAAATCGTGTTTGTGAACAAATGTAAACTACTCTTATTGCTTGTTATCATTGAGTATTTAGAGAATTCCGCGGGGGTTAAAATAAAAATACATTATTTGTATTAGACGTAATTTTTGTCTAAAATTTGGTTATGAAAAAGGCATTAAAAATCACGGGGTATTTTGTTTTGATAATCGGTGCATTATCAATGATTGTGCCGTTTTTATGGCTTGTCGCAGTTTCTTTTATGAAGGATTCTCAAATATTTTCTTATCCGCCGTCTTTTATTCCGGAGCCGTTTATTGTAGATAATTACCGTAGGGTCTTTACAAAGCTGCCTCTTTTTCGTTTTTTTATGAACAGTTTTGTTATTGCTCTGGCAACGACGGTTTTTCAGGTGTTATTCTCCGCAATGGCGGGTTATGCATTTGCCAGAAGTCGTTTTAAATATAAAGATGCGGTATTTTTTGTATTTCTTGTTACTATGATGATTCCGCCGCAGGTTAATATAATACCGCTGTTTTTTCTTATGAGGGAACTCCACTGGATAGATACATATCAGGCACTTATTGTACCGGGAATATTCGGCGGATTGGGCGTTTTTTTGATGCGGCAATGGTTTAAAGGGATGTCCGCTGAAATTGAAGAAGCTGCTAAAATAGACGGCTGCAGTGTTTTTAAGATATTTTTTACTGTTGCGCTTCCGCTTGCGACGCCTGCTGTGGTTACGCTTGCTTTATTTACTTTTATCACGACATGGAACAGTTTTATGTGGCCTTTAATAGTTACAAATTCTGCGGATATTACAACTCTGCCTGTTGCACTGGCGCAGTTTAAGGGGAGTTTTAGAGAAACAATTATGTGGGGTGATTTGACAGCGTGTTCTGTTATTTGTGCGTTGCCTGTAATTGTTGTTTATTTGCTTGGCAAAAAGTATTTTATTTCCGATATGCTTTCAGGCGGTATAAAAGAATAATTTAAATTAAAATAATAGCCGGTTGGGTAATTCTTATTTTTTCAAAAAGAGTTTAATATAAGAATCCTATCTTTAACGGTGAAGTACGAATGGAAAAGACTACTACAGGCAACAAACAATTTCGGAAACAATCTCAGACATTTTCCGCAGCAAAAAATCTGTCATTTGATTCGCTAATCGACATTGATTTAGTTATGTCATTATTTGCATTTTCCAATGATGAAATTATATTGACGGACAGCGATTTCAATATACTTGCGAGAAATTTTAAGATTTTTACACAAAAATCTGATAATGTCAGAAATTTTATGACGCTTCTTGAAAAAAGAAAACTGCTTGAGGAACAATTATTTATTGAAAAATACGCAAACAGCAAGGCTCAAAAAACAGCGTTAAGACTTGTACTGCCGGAAGGTAAGTATATAAAAGTTCAAATGGCAAAAAGGTTTCAAAATAACATTATAAGCGGATATATGATTGTTATGAATGATTATACTGAAGAAATAATGCGTCTTCGAGAAAAGGAATATTTTACCGATACTCTCATGCATGATTTAAAAACTCCTGCACGGGCAGAAGAAAATGCGCTGGAATTATTATGTGACGGTGCTTTGGGCGAGCTTAACGATGAGCAAAAACAAATGTTAAAAGAAATTTTAAATTCTTCGAGATATATGGTGAGGATGACGGATAATGTGCTTGCTAAATTAAAGCTGGAAACAGAAGGGCTTGTTTTAAAAAAAGAGTTTAATTCGATTAAAAAAACTATTGAAGCCTGTGTAAACGATATAAAATATATGCTTGAATCTGCAAAACAAACAATAAAAATAAATTTACAAACCTGTGAAGAAATGTTTTTTTATGACGAATCCACAATAAGCCTTGTGTTGAAAAATCTGTTAACTAATGCTTCAGAGTATTCTCCTGAAGGTTCAACGATATATGTAACAGTAAAAAACAATGCGCAAAATATAATAATTGTGATAAAAGACGAAGGGCAGGGAATTTCTCATGAAAAACTCGAGGCACTTTTGAACAATCCTCAGGCTTACAACAAAAGATTTAAAAGAGTGAGTGCAGGGCTGGGGCTTTTTGTTACGCAAAAAATACTTCAAGCCCACAACGGTTCAATAGAAATCAACAAAAATATTGATAAGGGAAGTGAATTTATTATAAAAATCCCGTATCAAAAAACTCTGGTTTCTGATTCCTGTGCTGATATAAAGTAGCCTGATTAGTTGTATTATCCTTGAAAATATGGCAGTTCTTCGTTTTTATCAAGAACTCTGGCATCTTTTCTAAAGATTTTGGATTTATAAATACCTGCTTTAGCAAGTGCATACAGCATACTTACACGCAATACACCAAAACCGTATTTACAGCTTCTCATAAAGTTAATGGAAGATGCGTCCGGAAAATATTTTGTGGGGCAGCTGATTTGCCCTATTGTATAGCCTTTATAAAAGATAAGAGCAAGCATTTCATTATCAAAAATAAAGTCGTCATCGCAGTCTTTGAGCGGCAAAGTTTCCAAAACTTCTTTTGTAAATGCTCTGAAACCGGTATGATATTCTGTTAATCTTTCTCCTGTCAGCATGTTTTGAAACCAGGTAAGGCATCTGTTAGCAATGAATTTGTACAAAGGCATACCGCCTTCTAATGCGCCTTTGCCTATGAATCTTGAGGCTATGCAGGCGTCGTATTCGTCAAAAGCAAGCATGGTTGCCATTGCCGGAACAAGTTTTGGAGAGTACTGATAATCGGGGTGAACCATGATAACTATATCCGCATCGGCTTTTAATGCAGCAGTGTAGCAGGTTTTTTGATTTCCGCCGTAGCCTTTATTTTCATCGTGCACAATTGTTGTTATGCCGAGTTTTGCCGCTACTTCTTTAGTTTTATCCGAGGATTTGTCATCAACAAGAATAATCTCATCCACTATATCTTTGTATAATTCGTTATAAGTTTGTTCAAGAGTTTTTTCCGCATTATACGCAGGCATTATAACCGCTACTTTTTTGTTGTTAATCATTTATCTTAACCCCTTTATATTCCGGTGGTGTATTAAAACCGCCTTATAAATTCTAATTCCGAATTAATTTATTTATTCATAGTATAATCAAAAGAGAGGGAGATTACAATTTTTATGGAAAAGTTTAAAGAGTTTGCAAATAAATTTTGTTTAAAAGAAATCGGGATTATTTTTATTGTATCGTTGATACTTTTTGTATTTTTTTATGCAAAATTTAATGTTTATCTGGTTGATGTAAGCAGGGAAGCATATTTGCCGTGGCAGGTGCTGAAAGGTCAGGTGCTGTATAAAGATATATTTAATGTTTACGGTCCGCTCGGGTATCAAATAAATGCTATAGCGTATGCAATTTTTGGCATAAAGCTTTCTACACTTTATCTTATGGGATTTTTAAATTCCCTTGTTATACTTTTTACAACCTTTTTTATCGGGAAGCTTTTTGTCGACAAAAAGACGGCGTTGTGTATATCAGGTTTGACTCTTTTTGTTTGTGTTTATGCAAAAAACTTTTTTAATTTTATTTTTGTATATTCTTACAGTGCGGTATATGCGTTGTCAGGTCTTTTGCTGTCGCTGCTGGCAATTTTGTTTTATATACGTGATAAGAAGAATTTATATTTAACATTATCGTTTTTCTTTGCGGGTTTTGCATTTGCAAATAAGATAGAATATGCGCCGTATTTTGCTTTTATATTTGCCTGTTTGCCGTTTTTTGTAAAAAAAGATTGGAAACAGTATCTCTACTCCTTTGCTGCATTTATGCTCATGCCTGTAATATCTTTCGGGGTTTTATTTATACAGGGAATGAGCCTAAAAGATTTGTTAGAGGCTGCTGTTTTAATCAAAAAATTGATAAGCGCACCTGTAACAAATTATTTTTATTACAATTACGGTCTGTATTTTAATCCGCCTATGGTGTGGGACGGTGTAAGGCTGCTTGCTGCAATGCTTAAGACAGCAATACCGTACGGACTTGTTTTGTATGGCATTAATTTTTTGTGCAAAAGGCATTCAAACAATAAATTGTTGTTAATTGGTTCTAATATTTTTATAATTTTTGCGTCTTTTGCAATTATTATTAAGAAGTACAACCTTATGTATAATATGTACGCAGGAATTTTTGCATGGCTCGGGCTTGCAATGCTTGTGATATTGCCTATCAGTTGTGTATATTGTGCGGTTGTTCTTTATAAAAACAAATTTGATTTTAAAAAGCTTGATTCTATAGACAAAATGTTTTTATTTCTTGCATTTTCCTCGGTCATAGTTTCTTTAAAAGGTTTGTTTTCAATTTTTCTTACATGCTACGGAACGTTTAATCTGGCAGTAATGTTTTTGCCGTTTGTAATCTTTTTTGTTTATTACGTTCCAAAAGCCTGTAAATTTATTGACAGAGATATATTGTCAGCAGTTATTAAAAATCTTTGCGTAGCAGTTATGATGGCGTTTTTGATAATGACCATGTACAGAATCGGTGAGGAACGTTATGTCGTTGTAAAACAACCACGTGGTACGATTTATATGCGTGATTTGTACGGAAAACAAAACGATTTAATTGAATTGATAAGAAATAAAACCGCAAAAGATGCGAAGGTTGTTTCAGTTCCTGAAGGTGCAATAATTAATTTTCTGGCGGAACGTGATACAGACAATAAATATTATTACCTGATTCCTGTGAATGTTGATATTTTTGGTAAAGAAAAAATATTGAGTGATTTTAAAAAGAATCCGCCGGATTATTTCCTGTTAAATGATCTTTTGTATTCTGTTTATCGAAAAGGAGCATTTTGTTCTTATGCGGAAAATGTTTGTGATTTTATAAAATCCGACTATGTTCCGGTGTATAAAACAACGGCTCCGGTAAGTTTTACCTTGTATCGCTATAAGCATACAACAAAATAGTTTGTGTCGGATTTTGTATATTATAAAATATAAGTATAGAATTGAAACTATTAAAACGGGAACTGTTTTATGAAAGATATAAAAGATATGCCTGCCTGTCCTGTTGCAACTGTATGGGAATTGATAGGCAATAAGTGGAAAGTCTTTATTATAAGGGATTTGCTCGCCGGCACCAAACGTTTCGGAGCATTAAAGAAGGCGACCGGAGCCTCGCAAAAATCTCTGGCTGCAAACTTAAGAGAAATGGAAGACGACGGGATTGTCGAGCGTAAAGTATTTTCCGAAGTTCCGCCCAGAGTTGAATATACTTTAACCGATATCGGATATTCTCTCGGCTCGGTTATAGAGCCTATGGCACAATGGGGCAGTGCTTACAAAGAGTATTGTTATTTGAAATCTAAGAAAGAGAAAAAAACGAACCTTTAGTTTAGTATAATTTTATTTTTTAGGCGTCATATTTTCAGTACCGGGGAAAGAATTTTTGCCGGTTCTCAGATATGTAATATAGTATTGAACTTTAGGAATAATTGTTGACAGGAACAAGGAAGAAACACCCATTGCCAGCAGCATAAACACACCGCCTTTTGTCATGTTGCGTTTGTTCATTTTTTTCATTAATTCAAAATTAACATTTTGTTTTTTGTTTTCAGCTTCTTTGGCAATAGCTTCGACATAGTCAAAGATTTCTTTTCTTGTTTGTTCAATTTCGTTGTTGTCAATGAATTTATATTTGTTTGACAGAGGATGCGTTAATTTTTTAATTTTTTCATTAAGAGGATTGCCTGCGGCATCGTAATTTTCCGGTTTAACGATAAAATCTTCAAACGTATTGCCTATGACTTTTCTTAAGAAGTTTTGATTTCTTATTTCACCGCCTCTTAACGTATCTTCTGCCTGAGATTCCGTTATCATTGCAACACCTTCTTTAAGCGGCTGCATTTTAGAGGCTTCTGCGGCTTTGGCTTTAATAGCTTCGGCAAGAGCTTTGTCCGCAATATTTTCATCAACAATTTTTGCAAAATTTTCAAGCGTTGTTGAGCCGTAAACCTGAGGTACTTTTTTATTGAATAATCCGAAGAATACTTTTTTGGTTGACGCCGGTTTGCTGTCAGGGAATGCTTTTTTTAGAATTGATTTTTCGTTTTCATCAAGCTCTCTGCCAAGCATCATGTTTTTGAAGCTTTGCGGTGTCATTTGTTCATAGCCTGACTCTGCCATCTTTCTGACCATGTGGTTATGAACTTCCATTGCACTCATAGGATTTAGTTTTGTGTTGAGTCCTTTAAAGGTATCTTTTTTGTTCATAAAGGCGACAATTGCAGGCATGGAGAAGCAGTAGAAATAAATTGATGAAATATCTCTGAACATGATTTCAACACGTTCATCGTTGTTTCTTGCATTAGCTGTTCTGCCCGTAACCGTACCGACATCCGTACCGAGAAGTTTCCAAACGTCGTTTGTTTGGAAGTTTTGTACTATACGCAACAGTGAATCGGCACCGGCTTTAAAAGACGGGGTCTTGTTATTTGTGCCGGAAACAATATTAGTTTTGTTCTGTCTTGCTTTAAAGTTTTCCACTGCGTTTATGGAAATACCTTTTGCCGAGAAAATGGCTCTTGCGTCTTTTAATGTAAGTTTGTTTGTGTACGGATCAGGTGCTTTTTCGTGATTAGGATCTTTTTTGTCCATTTTGCCGAAAATGTGTTTGGTTATACCCTGATTGAGTTTTGGTACAACATAACCGATAAATAAACAAGCAGTGATAAGACTTGCAAAGGTTTTGCCAACAGAAAATCTTGCAAGATTATTTTTTACCGCTTCTTTTTGCTGCGGTGACATTTCTAAGATGGTTGAAATCTTGTTTATATAGTTATTAAACGGACTTCTCAGATTATCCCTGCCGACATCGGGCATGTTTTTAGGGATTTTCATAAACATTTGTCCGATTTTGTCAAAAAGAGCCGCAGCCATGGTTGCACCGAACAACCAGAAAATCGCAGCCAGAGATTCTTCCGTAATACGTTCTCTTGCTTCTACAAAGCCATCTCTCTGGTATGCCTGATATGTTCTTCCGCCGGTAACAGTTGCTTCAAGCAATAAAACCGGCAAAATAGCCCCTTTTTTGTTAAGGCTTGTGACAAAGGAACGAACCGGTGATGTCTTGTTTATTAAATATTTGTTGTATGCCAAGGGGTCAAGTTTCATACTAATCTATTTTCGTAATTTGTTTCGGTGATATAAATCTTCTCAAGAAATATTTTTGCACGAACATAATATAATGATTAATAATTTTGTTACACTTATTTACATTTTTAAACATTTGCTTTTAAGTATTGATATTTCTGAGGTTTCAGACTTTTAGGCTGTTTATTAAATACAAAAATTTAGCCGCAAATTGTTTTACCGGCAATATAACCTGTAGACCAGCAGTTTTGCAGGTTAAATCCGCCGGTCAAACCGTCTATATCCAAAACCTCGCCGCAAAAGTACAAATCAGGAACTATTTTGGATTCCATAGTTCTGGCATCAATTTCTTTTAAATCAACCCCGCCTGCTGTTACAATTTCTTCTCCGTGTGCTATTTGGGCAGCATTTAAGGTGAACGAGGTTAACTTTCGTATTATTTTTTCTCTGTCTTTTTTTGATAATTGACCGGCTTTTGTTGCAGAAGAAATATTATCCTGTTCCAGTATCATTGCAGCAAGTTTTTTGGGGATAAATTTGTCCGTAACGTTTAAGATATCTTTTTGTGTATTATTTTTAAGCTGCGTAAGAAATATTTCGTCAAATTCTTCCGCTGTGTGATTTATAAGGTTCAGCACAATTTTTAACGGTTTTTCGTTATTAAAATCAAGGTACGCACAATAGGCTGATATTTTGTAAATAAGCGGACCGGATATTCCGTTATGTGTAAATAAAAAATCTCCTCTGAGTGCGTTTTTGGGAATTTTTAATTTTTGATTGTTAAAAAATACCTGTGCGGATATGTCTTTTAAACTTATTCCGCTGAGTTGGGCAAAGTCTTTTTCTTTTGTAATTAAAGAACTTAAAGAAGGTCGCAGCTCTGTTATGTTGTGCCCAAGGCTTTTAGCCAGATTGTGACCGCCGCCTTTTCCGCCTGTCGCAATAACAAGTTTTTGAACAACGTGTTTGGCTTTGTCCGTAGTCAATTCAAAACCGTCAGGAAGTTTTTTTACGCTTAAAACATTTTCAAACATTTTTTTGATATTTTTTTTGTCAATCTGTTTGAGTAATGCGTTTTTTACATCTTTTGAAGAATCCGTCACGGGGAATATCCTCAAATCGTCCTGAGTGTATGTTTTTATACCTGTACTTTTAAAAAAATCAATTGTATCTTTTGTGGAAAATTTTGAAAAAACACTGTATAAAAATTTTTCGCCTCTCGGGTAAAATTTTGCAAGTTCTTTAAAGTTAAATTCGCTGTAAGCAAGGTTGCAGCGTCCGCCGCCCGTCGGCAGGATTGTGTTAAGTATAATATTTTTATCAAATATAAAAATTTTGTTGTGCGGATTTTGCGAGGCAAAAATTGCACACATAACTCCTGCCGGACCGCCGCCGATTATAGCTGTATTACTCATCTAACATCCCTCTTGTTCCGTAGAGCATAACATTTTCAACCTCTTGCAAATCGTCGTAAAGTTCTGATACGGATTTGTGTAGAACAGGATGTATAAAATCAGGTATAAGCTCCAGAAGCGGTACAAGAACAAAAGCTCTTTCGTGCATTCTGGGATGCGGAACAGTAAGAATTTCGGTGTTAATTATTTCTTTGTCATAAAAAATTATATCTATATCAATGGGTCTTTCGCCCCATTTTTGTTCTTTTTCTCTGTTTCTGCCGAGAGTTTTTTCAATATTCAGGCATTTTAAAAGTAAATCCTGCGCTTTCAGGTTTGTTTTAATTTCGACTATCATATTTAAAAACCAGTTCTGGTTTTTTACCCCCCAGGGCTCTGTTTCGTAAAGTGCTGTTGTTCTCACGATTTTTATATTTTCAGCAAGATTAAGAAAGCTTACCGCCTGTTCGATAAACTTTAGCCTGTCACCTGAATTTGAACCTAAACATAAATACACAATTGCCATAAATAGATATTATAATTTTTTGCCTTTAATTACAATGAAAATACTGTTTAAAATGCAAATATTCTTTATAAATGTTAAAAATTGCTCGTGTAAATTGCGTATTGGGTAATTTTTATGTTAAGATTTTATACATTAGTATATGAGGAAAATCTATGATATCAGTAAATGATTTAAAA
>CALUSA010000063.1 GCA_944323275.1 Candidatus Gastranaerophilales bacterium | reverse complement strand
TCGTCCGCATTTGCAAAAAGATTGTTGTTAATCAAAAAAGATTGAGAGCAAAAAACACTTAACAATACAGTAAAGTATAATGAATGATTAATCATCTTTCTTATACTTTTGTAATTGTAGGCTACTGTAATGCTCATAATGATTAACTCTTTTGAATACCTTTCTACTACTATTGTAACATATTCAAAAGCCCACTACAATCGCTAATGTAACTTATTTTTAAAAAATCAATCACATTGCAGGTTTTGAGCTTAATATTTTGTAATATTCACAAAAGTATTAATCCCCTTTAAATCCTTGCTATATTTATTTATGGTAAGAAATACACTTAATCATTTTATAAAAAAATCGGACAATATAATTAGCCCGATAGTATAACATTTATTTTTATAATTTGTGCTCTAATTATTGCAAAAGAAAGGAGCTATTAATGAGTTTTAGCGAGGATTTTGACTTTTCTTCCTGTGTTGACAAAGAACTTGAAGGAACAAAAACACAAAATAATTTAAAGGAGGCGTTTTGCGGTGAATCACAAGCCAGAAACAAATACACATTTTTTGCACAAAAAGCCCAAAAAGAGGGACTTATCCATATTGCTGATATCTTTAATAAAACAGCTCAAAACGAAACAGAACACGCAAAAATCTGGTTAAAGTTACTCTATGGCGGAAAAATACCGGAAACAAAAGAAAATTTACGCACCGCCGCACAAACAGAGAGCTATGAATGGCAGGATATGTACGCCAATTTTGCAAAAGAAGCCAAAGAAGAAGGTTTTGAAAAAATAGCAGGACTTTTTGAAACTGTCAGAAGCATTGAAAAGATGCACATGACAAGATACAACAAACTTTTAGAAGAACTTGAAAACAACACTTATTACTTAAAAGCTTCACCTGTTCTATGGGAATGTTCAAAATGCGGTTACCAATTTGAAAGAGAACAGGCACCGGATATTTGCCCATTTTGCAGACATACAAAAGAATACTTTTTTGTTGTCGGAGAAAATAACTAACAACAATTCTTATATTATGAGCGGTGATGATTGTTTTTATTATCACTGCTCCATAAATTTTAGCTATTCATCTTCGTTAATCGTTCCCACAACATTATAGGCATAACCGACCAGAGCACCTAAAGCAGCCCCCGGTAAAATAAAATGAGAATATGGTCTTGCCTGTTTTGCAGCATTTTTAATATTTGCAATTGTAATATTTTTAGAAGCTTTCATTTGTGCAGCAAGGTCATCCACCATTACTTCCACACCGTTTTGAATTTCCTGCGGGGCTTTTTGTATTGCATTTTTAGCAGCTTTAAGCTGTTGGATTGTGTTAGCTTTTGCACGTTTAATAAACAGTTTCAGGACTTCATTTTCTTTATCTTTTTTCAATAATTCCTGAGCTTTTTCTATAACATTTTTCTTTACAGCCTTAACATTGTCTTCTTTCATAACATCGGATTTGTTAAATACAAAATAATCCATTTCAGGCTTATAAACAGGAATAGCATAACGCAAGCCCAAACCTATCACACCTCCGGTTGCCATAGCCGCAGGTATGCTTACGTTTTTAGGTTCTGTTGTGTTAATTACAGAAACTTGCATTTGTCTTTCCTATAAATTCTCTTCTTAAAATTTTAATTGATAGATAAAAACCGAAACCCTTATGTACAAAGGTTTTAAAACCTTTCACAAAGCGTTATCTTAAATTTTTTATATTGTATCACTGCAAATTATGTGTGTCAACACTATATTTAGTTAATACTCTCAGTTTTAACAGAATTTAATAAATATTCCTTAAGCCCGTCTGTAATTGCTTCTGCAGCTTGCTGCCTAAAATTTTCCTCCAGCAATAATTTATATTCATCAGGATGAATCATATAAGCAACTTCAATTAACACTGACAAAGGCATGGTCGGACGAGTCATAACAAGGCTATACATGCCTACACCGTCATCTTTGGTACCGAGTTTTCGGGTGACTACATCTCTTAATGTTTTAGCAAGTTCAACAGCTTCTCTGTTGTAATAGAGAACAGAGGTTCCGTGCTTTTCGTAAGGATCGGCACCATCTGCCAGTGCATTGGCATGAATACTTAAAGATATCAACGCATCGGACTCACGCATCATTTTAGCTCTTTCATACAAAGGAACATTTGTATCATCATTTCTTGTTAAAAGAACTTTTGCGCCTTCTTTTTCCAAAATTATTTTGAGTTTTTTTACAATATCAAGATTAACATCTTTTTCCTTAATTCCGGTAGGACCTATTGCACCTGCTTCCTCGGAACCATGCCCGGCATCAAGAAAAACGGTTATACCATTAAGCGGATTTTCTTTATCTATATCAGGAGCTTTTCTTATTTTTAAAACAAGAGTATTACCTTCATAATAAGCATCATAACCCCACAGTTTATTTTTAAGTTCTATAAAATATGTTGAAATTTTATCAGGTGCAACCGAGTTCACCGTAAAACTTTTAACCTCGCCGCTTGTCTGAAAAAGCATTGTATCCGCTGTATTTTTTTCTATATTATATAATTCCATATTCAAACCGTCAGCAGTTTCAGTAATTTTATACGGAACAGGAAAAGACAAATTTGTTTTTATATAATTATATAATTTGTCTTCAGACAAACTCACCTGCGAAACAGCTGCAAACATTTTTTGATTTATCGTCGAATAATTAACAACACAACTACTTTTTATCCACGCATTTTCTGAAGGTGTCAAAGAAACCCTGTAATATTCACCTTTTTTCCCGTTAAGCATAAGGACAGTATCTTTGCTCAAATGAGTTAATCTTCTTGCGTATTCATCAGGCTGAGCACGCAAAGGAGTATTATCCTTAAGCACTGCGGCATAGATAAATTCATCAGGTGCAAATTCTTCCAGTGGAGCCTGCGCCGATTCAGGATTTTTTTGAGGAACACGGTTTATTATATAGGTCATTGTATTGTGTTCTTTAGAATCCAGAGAGTCTATTTTTATCTCGTTAACACCGTTGTTTAATGGCACAACCTGAACAAACGAACCATTGTCATGGACTTTTACGTCTATATCATTGATTTTTAATTTTGCCTCCGGTGTTGTACTGCCTATTATAAAAGTTGAAGCAGCACTAATGCTGGTATTTTGCGTTTTGGGATAAACAACCTGCAAAGCTGCGCTACGTGGCGTATTTAAAAAATATACCAAAGGCAATATAAAAAAACAGCCTACTAAAACCTTATAAACTTTTTTCATAACACTCCTCATTTAATAAAATTATTTCAAAAAATAAAATGTTATGCAAAAAGTTTAAAAAGCTAAATAAAACTTATACAAAATATCCTATATAAGGAAGATTACGCATATATCCTTCGTAATCCAGCCCGTAGCCAACAACGAATTTGTCATCAATGTCAAAACCGTAATAATCAGGCTCAATATCAACCTTACGGGCAATTTTTTTATTTAAAAATGTTACTACCCTAAGATTTTTAGGTTTATGAGTCCGGCAAAGAATATTTATTAAAAACTCCATTGTACAACCTGTATCAATTATATCCTCAACAATGAGAACATTTTTATCTTCAAGATTTGGCAGGGTTAAATCAATTGCCTGGACATTACCGGAAGAAGTTTTTGCGTTGCCGTAGCTTGATACTCTGATAAATTCCATTTCTACCGGCATATTTAAATGTTTTGCCAGGTCACAACAAAACATTGTTGAACCTTTTAACACACAAATCAAAACCAGTTCACTGCCGGTTCCGAAATCTTTGTTAATTTCATCAGCAAGTTCCTTTGTTTTTTGTTCAATTTGTTCCTGAGTGAACAAAATTTTTAAATCTTCTACTTTTCTGTCAAGCATTATTTGGCACCTGTTTTTCTACTGTTAAAATATGCGTCGGCAGGGTTGTTGCTCTTAACTTTTCGCTAAGACAGCAGCCGGCTGCCCATAGTACTTCATTGCCTCTGCACAAAAGCAATACATCATCTCTTTTAAACTTTTCTATGCCTTTATTAATAAATAATTTTTTGAGTTTCATTGTGCCTTGCATACCGAAGGGTTGAATAATATCCCCATAAACACGGGTTCTCAAAGTTAAATTATTCAAATTATTTAAAAATACATAAGCTTTAAAATCATATTCTTTAGGAAATGACGGGGTTTTATTCCCTTTATATTCTTCAATTTTAAATACAAAATTGTGAAATTTGTATTCTCCGCAGCAGTCTATTTTTATCTGTTCCGTAATTTTTTCCGGTTCCAAATCCTGAATCGTACAAATTTTTTCTTTTGAAACAAAGAGCCATAAATTTTTTGTTAAAGATAATGTCTTGCCGGATTTATATTTTACATTTTTATTTATAAAGTCATAAATTTCTTCAACTTTCTTTGAGTCATAATCTAAATTTTGTTCTACAAGAAAATCCAGTATAAATTTGTTTTGCACATCTTTTGAAAGTTCGACAAATTTTTGAGCAATAAAATAACCGTCTTTAAAAATATCATTTTTAATTTTTGTAAGGTATTCTTTAATAATATTTTGTTCCGAAATCGCAATATGTGACAGATTCAAAATAACATCATCAATTTTCGGATTAATTGTTTTTAACTCGGAGATAATTTGATGACGTATAAAATTGCGTGCATATTTTGTATCAAAATTACTCGAGTCATTGTTCGGCACAAGTTTATTAATTGTGCAGTATTTAACAATATCTTTTCTTGAAAAATTCATTAACGGACGATAAATATTAAAATCCTCAAGTTTTGAAGCTTCTAATATTCCGCACAAACCTTTTACCCCTGTGCCTTTTGAAAGCCGGTAGAGTATTGTTTCCGTATTATCAGATTTTGTATGAGCAAGAAATATTCCGTCTGCATTAAATTTTTTGCAGCACTTTTTAAAAAATTCCTGTCTTTTTTCTCTTGCAACAGTTTCTGTTTTAGGAAGCCCTTCCGGCAAGGTTTCACAATAGAGTGTAATATTGTTTTCTTTACAATATCTTGTGCAATTCTCCTGTTCAATTTCTGCTTCTTTGCCACGCCAATTATGATTCAAATGCAGTGCAATAAGTTTAAAACCTGTTTTTAATGAAATTTTGTGCAGCAAATCCAACATACACATCGAATCATATCCGCCTGAAAAACCAACCACAAAAATTTTTTCTGACGACATTAAATTATATTTTTTTAAAAAATTTTTAACCTTATTAATCATTTTTTGCAAATTTCAATTAATCTTTGTGCCTGTGCCACCGCATCGGCTAAATTTCTATCCTTAACAATTTTTCTTGCATAAGAACCTATGCTGATTCCATTATATCTGAGAGAACACATTCCTGCTAATTCGGCAGTTTTTTCATTTGTTCCGCCGGACATAAAAATATATGTTCCGTATGACTGCACAAGCTGCGCCATTGCAACAGACTGCAATGTAGAACAAAATGTATTATCACCGCCTGACATCGGAACTCCGTCTGCCTGAATAATAAAATTGGTATCACCTTTCCATTTTATTACTTTATTAATAAGTTTTTTTACTCTTTCATTACTGTAAAATTTCCTGTCCAAACAAAGACTCAAAGCACCGTCAAAATTCTCTATAACATATTTTATTTCTTTGTCAGGAATTTTTTTAGTTGAAAGATGAATTTCTATACAATCAAGGTTATATTTTTTTGCAATTTTAACTATTTTTTCTACTTCATATTGATTTTCAGTAAAAGAAATCGCTTTACATCCATCACATTTTTGGCAGCCTATACAATTTTGTGTGATAACTTTATAACAATTTTTAGCAGGAACAATTGCGTTTTGCGGACATTTTTTTACGCACCTGCCGCAGTTTTTACATTTATCTTTATCAATAACACATTTTTGTACATGCGTATCTCCGGAAAGCCCCATGCTAATTGAATAATAAAAATCCTCAGAATTTCTGCCGGATTTTTTTACACCACGCATGACCGCTTCGACAGCTTCCTTAGAAGGATTTATATCGAACATATCCGCACCTGCGATTGCGTATATTGTGACCAAATCCTCAATTTCTTCAAAATGTCTGTTGCCTAAGCCGAGAACAAGTTTGAAAATTTTTTTATTGTTTAATATATCCAAAAATTTTTGTTTCATAATAATTATTATACTATGCATAAATTGTGTAAAATACTATGCGCTTATTTTTATTTTTTATACAAATGTAATGTTGTTTAAAAATTTTCTTTACATTTCGCTAAAGCTGTAATAACTTAAATATCCGTAAAAATTGACAACCACATGCAATTACACATGTAACAATTTTAAGTGTAATCATTACAATAGTTTGTAAAATAGTATCTGTTATATTATAATGGTAGAACTTAAAGTAAAAATGTGTGTGAAAAACCGACTAAACAAAGGTAAAGCATATATTTTAAAAAATTGTAAGAGTACTGGAATCAAGAGAGAATGGCTTTAACCTTCCAAGAATTAATTTTAAATTTATCAAAATTTTGGTCAGACTACGGATGTATAATTCAACAGCCTTATGATATAGAAAAAGGTGCAAGTACCATGAACCCAGCAACATTTTTGCGTTCACTGGGACCTGAGCCGTGGAATACTGCAATGGTTGAACCCTGCAGAAGACCTACAGATGCCCGTTACGGAGAAAACCCTAACAGACTCGGACATTATTTTCAATATCAGGTTATTTTAAAACCGTCGCCCGACAATGCTCAGGAGCTTTATTTAAAAAGCCTGGAAGCTATGGGTATTGACCTGTCACAGCACGATGTAAGATTTGTTGAAGACAACTGGGAATCACCGACTTTAGGCGCAGCAGGTGTAGGCTGGGAAGTTTGGTTAGACGGTATGGAAATCACACAGTTTACCTATTTCCAACAGGTAGGCGGTTTGGAAATTAAACCTGTTGCACTTGAATTAACATACGGTCTTGAACGTATTGCAATGTATCTGCAAAACGTAAATTCAGTTTACGACGTTATGTGGAATAACGAGTTAAAATACGGTGAAATTTATTTACAAAATGAAATTGAACAATCCAAATATAATTTTGAAGTTTCCAATGCACAAAGACTTTTCAAACTTTTTGATTTGTATCAGGAAGAAGTTGAAAACTGCGTTGAAAATGAACTGGTTCTGCCTGCGTATGATTACGTTTTAAAATGTTCTCATACCTTCAACCTGCTTGATGCAAGAGGTGTAATCAGTAAAGATGAAAGAATCAATTTCATCAACAGAGTAAGAAGAATGGCTGCAATGGTAGCCAAATTGTACGTTGAACAAAGAGAAAAATTAGGCTTCCCCCTTCTTAAAAAAACAACAATCAATAAATAATATAAGGAAATTTACATGAGCCAACAAGATGTTACTGAACCGAAGCTGGTTGAACACTTTATCTCTAAGTTGTTGAAAACCAAAAATCCAGATGATATGATAGCCGACACAAAAGCTACAGGCTTGAATAAGACGTTAACCTGGATTGATTTGATTATACTCGGTATAGGTGCCGTAATCGGTGCGGGTATTTTTTCAATGGTAGGTACAGCAGTTGTTGGTACGGCATCCCATCCAGGAGCCGGTCCGGCACTTGTTATATCAATGATTATTGCAGCTATTGCCTGCATATTTTCCGCACTGTGTTATGCTGAATTTGCGGCAATGATACCTGTATCAGGCGGTGTTTACACATACACTTTTGCAACAATGGGTGAACTCGCTGCATGGATGGTAGGCTGGGTATTAATGCTACAATACACCATCGGAAACATTGCCGTCGCTTGCAGCTGGACAGGTTATCTGTTCCAATTTTTAAGAGGATTTGAAACTTATACAGCTCATTTACCGGCAGCAATGCAAGGAATTGTTCATCACATTATGTATCCGCCGTTATGGTTGATTAGTGACTACGGTTCTGCAAAAGCCGCTTATTTAAAAATGGGAATGAATCCTGCTGACCATATTCCTCATTTGTTCGGCGTACTTCCTATTTGCATAAATATCCCAGCAATTTGTATTATTGCACTTGTTACATACATTCTTGTAAAAGGTATTTCCGAATCCAAAAACATGGCAAGCATCATGGTTGCCATAAAACTGCTTGTAATTGCTTTGTTTATCGGTGTTGGAGCGTTTTACGTAAAACCTGCAAACTGGACACCGTTTATGCCAAACGGAGTAGGCAGCGTTTTGATAAGTGCATTTACAATCTTCTTTGCATACACGGGTTTTGATGCTATTTCAACAGCGGCTGAAGAAACAAAAAATCCTCAAAGAGATGTACCGATTGGTATTATAGGTACACTGCTTGCATGTACTGTTGTTTATATTTTTGTAGCTCTTGTATTAACAGGTGTTGTACCGTGGAATCAAATAAATATTAATGCTCCTATAGCCCACGCTATACAAAAGACAGGTCAAAACTGGATTGCAGGTTTTATCTCAATAGGTGCACTGACAGGTTTGACATCAGTTTTATTAGTTATGCAATTAGCTGCAACAAGAATACTTTTTGCAATGGCAAGGGACAACTTCTTCCCTACAATACTTAAAAAAGTTCATCCTGTCTACAAAACACCCCATGTAATCACTTGGCTTGTCGGCGGTGCAATGATGATAGGCTGTTTATTCTTAGATTTGAACCTTGCTGCACAGCTCTGTATATTCAGTGTATTCACTGCTTTCATCATGGTTTGTATAAGCGTTTTGATTTTAAGAAAAACAGACCCTGACAGAGAAAGACCTTTCAAAGTTCCGTTCTCGCCTTTATTCCCCTCTCTGGGTATATTGCTTTGCGGAAGTTTGATGTGTGTTGCGGTTATAAGCATGGGCAAACATGCGCTTTTATTCCCGTTATGGTTATTTATAGGTATTGCAATATACGCCGGATACGGATACAAAAGAAACCGACGCATTGAAAGAATTGAAGAAAAAAGACAAAAAAACAAAGAAGCAAGAGAGAGAGCTTCGTTATAAAAAAATACCTTCCTTAAATTAGGAAGGTATTTTTTTATTTATTATATTATTTATAAATTAATTATTTGTTTCTTCTTCAATTGCGGCATCATAAGCTTCTAATTGTTTTTTCTTTAAATTATGTACAACAGCATCAACAAGAAAATCAAATGATTTCATTTTTGTAATTTCAGGAGTGAATTCTCTAATCAGAGAAGCTTTAACAATTTCTTCAAGCTTATCATTTGCTGTTGCTGTATCATTGTCAGAACATATCATATCAATATATTTTGAGTTGACTTTGTAATCCTGCATCTGGGAAAACATAAGCCATTTTAACCGAGGCTTAATTGATTTTAATTGTTTTACAATCTTCAAATTTTTTAAATTAAACATAATCTATTCCGCCCTATTAATTAAAATTTTTTAATTTACACATCACACAAATATAAAGTTTGCTCAAGAATTAAATTTACTTTTTAAAAGCATGCTCTTAACAATTTGTTACTAAGGTGTAAATGTATAGAATCCTTTATAGTATTGTCGTTTTTTTTTAGATTTTTGTCAATGTTATAAGCTATTTTTAAGATAAAAAAAAGCTATGAATTGTGATTTCCACTTTTGGTTCATAGCTATTAGATTAGGGATATGCGTATCGTCGTCTTTATTTAAGGAGTATAGTGTTATTTTACATATACTTTGGTTATATAAAATCATTCATTGTTATGAATAATTTTTTCATGCTCATACATTTATGCGACAAACACATGACTTTTTTACAAAAATCATTAAATTAAAGTAGTTCTAAAGAGTAACAAACTAAGTCCCAAAAACTCAGGTTAGATTTCAGACATGATAAAAGTACGCCAAAAGTATGATATTTATACCAAAAGTTTAATTTATCATGACGCTGTTCCGATAACTTTAACAGGGCAAAATAAATTAACAAGGGTGTTAAAATTTGTATAACAGTATTTATCCGGTACAAATAAAACCATACGTGCCGCCGCAGACCAAAAAACAGGTCGACGGCAATGAACAAGACGAATCTTCTCAATCGTCTGACTTATACAAAAGCAGACGTTCGGGAACAAATCCTTACGGTGCTGCTGACCCGAACGGCAGAAGTGCTTATCCGCGTCACGAATACCCCAACGGTCAAAAATCAACAATTGATTACTCTAAGTCTAAAGTCAACATTGCCCAGATTATAACTGATTTTAAGAGCACTACAAACGCAATAGGTGCTCCGCCTAATATTGTACAGGAAGTTGACCAGTATCTTGCACTGGCAGAAACACAATCTTTAAAAAACGAGCCCGACAAAAAACTTATACAGTCTAATTTAAAAAATGCCTCTAATGTACTCGACAAATTCATTTCACAAACTTTGAACAAAAAATCAAAGGTTGTTGAAAACTGGATTGACGCATTATTTTTGCAGCAGGTAGATTACAAATCCGATCCGACAACTGTTAATGAGGATTTTCTTGTAAAACTTCCGGATAAAGAAACAGGCGATATGAAGCCTATTTCTCAAAACCTTGCCACTCAACAGGTTCAAGGAACAACAACGCAGGAAGTTCAACAACCGCAACAGCATCCTGTTGAAGAAGTTGTAATAAAACCGGAACCTGAAACACTTGCTGCAACTCCGCAAACCGAAGAAATCCCCCAAAAAACTCATAACGTTTACATTCCGAATGATCCCCAGATTAGAAAATCTTTTATACAGGGGAAAAAATACGCCTCTATAAATCAACCGGACAAAGCAATACAAGCTTTTAACACTGCATTAACCCAGGCTCAGTATATTGGCGATACCAATGCAGAAGGCATGGCATGCTATGAACTCGGTAAAATTTACGACAATCAGGATAATCTTAACAAAGCTCTTGGTTTTTACAATCAGGCACACAGAGCCTCTAACGATAACAACCTTAAAGTACAGGCTCTGTATGCAATGGCACAAATTTATGATGATGTGGTATATTTTGAACCGGCTATGGAACACTATTTTGCAGCTATTTCTTATGCGGGAGAAGCCGAAAATCTTAACGCCCAGACTAAAGCCCTGTCTGATATTGCGGATATGTATGCTGACAGATATGACATAGCACGCACATATCAATACTACGGTATTGCAAAAAACATTGCCCTTGAAACAAACAATACAAAAACTATGGGAGCTATCTGGTCACGCAGCGGGGATTCGCTGAGTATTTTAAATGAAAATGTTAACGCCCTTCAAGATTACAAATCCTCTGCCCGTTTTTACGAACAGGCAGATTCTCCGGTAAAAATGGCTAAAAACTATGAAAAAGCTTCCTCTGTAATGATGAAGCTCGGAAACAGAAAAAAAGCCCAATCCTTGCTCGAAAAAGCTCACACCCTGGCTTTAAGAGCGTCTGATGAAGAATATGCACACAAACTGCAAAAACAATTGAATGTATTTTAGACATATTTTGTCTATAACAAATTTGTGTTGCCTGAACTGTAGCTTGTAGAGCTGATAGACTAAACAAAAAAAACATAATCAATCTGCAGAAAATGCTCCCCATTACATTAAAATACTATTGTCAACTTCCACACAGCGTTATAGGGGATATTGATAATATTTATTATGTAAGAAAACGTATAAAGCATAACCTAAACTGCATAAGCAGTCTAAGCGTTTTTTTATATGTTTTGCTTATACCGCAACAAATCCGAGCTTTGTAAGAACTCTGTATAAAATGTGCAAGTGGCACGTTTTATATAGAGGCAGGCTAAGTCAGATACGTAGTATTTGCGTGCCGTATAACGATAAAAACAGTCTTGGAATACGAACGTTCCGGCGGAGTAACGTCCGCCTATGCATAGGGCAAAGCCCTGTTCGATTCCGCCAAACGACGACAAGCGAGGTTTGTTTGAGGCACGGGAAATTATTTGAATCAAATTAATCCTTGTACTTTAGCAATTT
>CALUSA010000062.1 GCA_944323275.1 Candidatus Gastranaerophilales bacterium | reverse complement strand
ACAAAACTTTCTAACATGGATGTTAATATGCCGTTCTTTATGTACGCTGAAGAAGCTGCTGACGGATTTAACAGACTTAACCAGCAAAGATTGTGGATGCAAAGACCGGAAGGCAAAATCCCTGCTTACGATGTAGACAAAGCTAAAGCAGAAAAAATCATCAAAGCGGCAGTTGCTGACGGACGTGCCCAGTTGACTACATTGGAATCTATTGATGTATTGAACGCTTACGGCATCAGAGCTTGCAAATACGGTCTTGCAACCAACGAAGAAGAAGTTGTTAACCTCGGTAACTCTATCGGCTACCCTGTTGTTATGAAAATGACTTCTAAAACAACTTCTCACAAAACCGATGTTGGCGGTGTTAGAGTAAACATCCAGTCAGAAGAACAGTTAAGAGCAGAATATCAGGATTTAATCGCTAAATTGACTGAAAAAGGTCTTATTGACGGTCTTGAAGGCGTAATCATTCAGGAAATGGTTAAAGGCAACCGTGAAATGGTATGCGGTATTGCAACAGACCCGCAATACGGTCCGATGATGATGTTCGGTTTGGGCGGTGTATTCATCGAAACTATGAAAGATGTTACTTTCAGAATCGCTCCGTTAACAGATATCGATGCTGAAGAAATGATTAAATCAGTTAAAGCTTATGAACTTCTGAAAGGTGCAAGAGGCACAAAACCTGCTGACATTGCACAAATTCAGGAAACTCTTATGAGATTGTCACAAATGGTTAATGACTTCAAATTCATTGATGAGCTTGATATCAACCCGCTGCTTATCTCTGAAAAAACAGGCGAAGGCATTGCCGTTGACGGACGTATCAAAGTCAGAGTTGATGAAGTTAAAGAATACTTTGGCTGCGGCAGCGAATGCTGTGCTTGCGGCAAGTAGCAATAACTTTTGTAAAAAACCTCCGCTTATAGAGCGGGGGTTTTTTATTGAAAAAATTTTTTATGGTAATATATATATTATTTTAATTTAGATTTCAAATTGAACGAGGGGATGTTATGAAAGAGCTTGCGGTAGTAATGCCTGTTTACAATGAAGAAGGCGCAATAAAAAACGTTCTTGAAAAATGGAACAAAATGCTTTGCGAACTAAATATAGATTACACTATCTTTGCATACAATGACGGTTCAAAAGACAGGACAGCAGAAATCCTTAATGAAATAACCTCCCAAAATGAAAATATAGTTGCAGTTAATAAAGAAAATTCAGGACACGGACCTACTATTTTAAAAGGTTATCGTGATTGCTGCACGGATTATGAATGGATTTTTCAAATAGATTCCGATGACGAAATGAAAGAGGATTCTTTTCACAAACTATGGGAAAAAAGAAATGATTACGACTTTTTAATAGGTATAAGAGATGGCAGAGAACAGGCATTGTCAAGAAAAATTATCAGTGCTGTTTCGAGAATGTGTATAAAAATTTTTTACGGCAACGGGGTATGGGATGTTAACAGCCCGTACAGGTTAATGCGCTGCGAAAAGTTTAAAGATATTTATTTTAAAATTCCGTCAGACACTTTTGCACCGAACGTAATAATTTCCGGATACTGCGCCAAAAAGAAACTCAAATTTTTTGAAACGCCGGTACCGTGCGGACTGCGGGAAACAGGTGAAGTTTCTATAAAACATTTTAAACTGTTTAAAGCGGCAATAAAATCTTTTATGCAAACAGTAAGTTTTTCTTTTACAAAAATGTAGTCAGAGGGGTATGGTAAATGATAAAAAAAATCATTATTGTTTTTACTGCTGTTTTAATTCTTGCAGCAGCAATATTAACGTTTTTCAGAGAAAATATTTTTATTTCCACGGTAAGAATCTGGTTAAACAATGCAGATAACACGTCACTGGAATTTGTTATAAACAAAAACGGAAAAACAAAAACCGTTACAAAATCAGGACTCGAAAATAAAGTAAAAGCCAAAGTCGGCTCAACAGTTACCGTTAATATACCTTCTGACAAAATTAACAATATCGAACGTTTGCAAAACGGATATATGAGATTTAATTTTGATGAATCAAAAGATTACATCACATTGAAAAATAACGGAAAAACCACAACAATAGAGTACAACCAGCCGGTAACACCGACGACAAAATACCTCAATATACTTTTTGAACGTCCGTTTATGGTATTTATTGTGCTTTCTTTATTGTTGTTAACGGCTGTTACGGGCATGTATTTTTATATAAAAAACGGTGTGCAAATATACAGAAAGTCAGGTTTTGATACTGATTTTAAAATATTTCTTTTGCAGACAGTGTTTGTTTGCGGCATAGTTTTGTTTATTTTCCAACAGATTATGGATTCGTACTGGTGGCTTGATACCTCATTTAATACACTAATTGCTAAAAATATAGCTCTTAACGGCAGTTACAGTTATACGTTCAACGGGGAAACAAAATATTTTCCGCCTGTAATAACAACAGGCTACCCTGCAATGTTTTTTGTAGCGGCTTTCATAAAAATACTATCAAACAAAATATGGGTGCCTAAATTAGCATGTTCCGTAATGAATTTGTTGTTACTTGCCGTAACATTATATTTACCTAAATTTTTTAAAAATATTACAAAACTGCAATTATGGGGCTGGCGCTGCATTTTTGTTTATTTAGTTACATATACAATAACAAACGGATTATACATCAATGCCTATTCATCTTCACTGTTAGGTGAACTGCCGGCGTTTTATCTTATATTTATATCAGTAATTCTTCTGTTTATAGCAGAAAATAAAAAATATTTGTATTTTATTGCAGGTATAGCTGCATCTCTGGCGTATAGTACAAAGGTGCTTTCCTTATTATCGTTAGCTCCTGTTGTACTGTTTTTTATAATTTATAAGCTGCTTCAAAAAGAAAATATCAAAAAATTAATAACAGATATGTTAATTTATGCAGCAGGTTTTATTATACCGCTGGCATTGTTTGAAATCTACAAATTGATATTTTTGCACAACTGGAGTGATTACCTGCAGTTAAAAATTGATGAAATTAAAATGTTTAACTGCATGGGGTCAGGAATAGAAGCTAAACATGCACCTGCTTTTGAAAAAATCGGACAACTGGTATCAACTACAGGAATACTTAGATTTTTTATACTTTTATTATTACCAATATACGCATTATACAAATTTTTTACCTCAAAAGAAAACAGAAACACAATCAGCGCAGTTGTAACAGCCCTTTTCTTCGCAGGATGGTGCAACCTGCTGTGGTGGATGTTTATGGCAAAATTTAACTGGTTACGCCATTATTTAATCGGGTTTGCTTTATTTATAGCTGCCATAGGACTTATTCTTTTTATTTGTAATAAAAAGAATAAGATAGTATATACTATCTTGCTTGTGCTGTTTTTAACAATGTCTGCCAACAAAGATATAAGCCTCTGGCACATAAACAAAACATACAGACAAGCTGCTGTAGAAAATAAGGATATGCTCGAGGCAATAGAATTTATTAAAAATCATCCGGACTATACATATTTTTCAATATCTGATCGTGAAGATTTTCCATTTGCTGAAACTGTTGAAATGCTGTATAAACTGGATATACCTATATACAATACAAAAAATAAAAAATACTTTAATGACAAAATTAAAAATAAAGTAATACTAAATAAACAATCACTAATACATTATATTAATCAATATAAATACTCGGAAATGTTATATGAAAAATACAAAGACAATGTTATCTTTGAAAATGATACATATGTCTTTTACAATGCCGATTAAAAATATACAGAAATAAAACACATACAATGCGGATATTTTAATAATATCCGCATATTATTATCTACTCTGTAGCTTCAAGCCACGCAACGGATTCTATATGATAAGAATGACAGAACATATCAACCGGCTGGATATATTTGGTTCTAAATCCGTTCTCTTTCAAATATTTCAAATCACGTGCAAGCGTAGAAGGATTGCACGAAACATAAATTATTGATTTTTTACTCAATTTGATTGCAAAATCCAGAGCCTCTTTGCTGCAGCCTTTACGTGGCGGGTCGAGTACGGTCACATCAAATTTTTCGTCTTTTTGCACAAGCTGTTCAAATATTTTTTTAGCATCACCGTTCAAGGCTGTTAAGTTTGTAACGTTATTCAGTTTAACATTTTCAGCTGCGTCTTTTGTTGCACTCGGTGCTTCTTCCACTGACACAACTTCTTTTGCTATATCGCTCAGCCAGATACCAAAGCTCGACACGCCTGAATATGCGTCTAAAATTCGTGCGTTCGGATAATTATTTTTTATTATATCTTTTACAATATTAAAAATATTTTTAGCAGAGCCGATATTTACCTGAAAAAAGCTGTTTGCGGATATTTTAAAAGTTTTATCGCCGATTTTTTCGGTAATATAATTTTCGCCGAGAATTTTTCTTGTATCACCGCTCATAATAAGATTCGTCTTATCAGTATTGTAATTTATAAGACAGCCTTTTATATGAGCAAACTCCTCTATTAGTTTTTTAGACAACTTTTTAAATTTTTCGCTTAATTTAGTATCATTAACAACAAAAATCACAATCAATTCGTTTTCACTGCAGCTGTATCTGTAGACAAGATGTTTTAATTCGCCTTTGTGCAATTTTTCATTATAGCCTGAAATACCAAGCTCCTGTGCATTCTGCCTTATAAATTCCGTAATTTTATCAATAATTTTCGGCTGAATCGGACAAAATTTTATATTAACAAGTTCATGCGAGCCTTTTTTGTAATACCCGGCAAGAAGCCTTTTTGACACTTTTGTTTGAGAAACGGGATACTGAACCTTAGAACGGAAAGCTCTTGTTTGGGGCGAAGGAATAACATCTTTAACCTCGATATCTTCGCCGGTAATTTTTTTTACGGTTTCAAAAACAATATTCTTTTTTTGTTCAAGCTGAAAATCATAATCTATATGCTGCCATCCGCATCCGCCGCAGACATTATGCATAGGGCAAAAAGGTTTTACTCTGTGAGGCGAAGGCTCCAAAATTTCTTCTATAACAGCCGAGGCAAAGTTTTTATTGGCTTTTAGTATCCTGACCTTAAGCTTATCCTGCGGGCATGCTCCTTCAATAAACACAGGGTATCCATCTATTTTAGCAAGAGCAGCCCCCTCATAAACAAGCTTTTCCGGCACAAGTTCTATAATATCTCCGCCTTTTGGTGTTTCTGAATGTTTTTGTTCTTCAAAATTTTCCATAAAAACTACACCGTCGGCAAAGCCGGTTCTTCTTCCTGTGCATCTTTTTCTGAAGGTTCGTCAGGAAAAGAAGTATTTTCCTGAATTTTTGTCACCCCGTGCGTTGTTTTGCCCCAGTCCATTGTCTTTTTAAAGAAAATAATCTTAAATACAATGAATACAACAACAGGGAACCAGACACAGCAAAGGAAAATACCAGTCTGTATTGCCTGTACAAGACTCTGCCATCTTGAAAGATGGTTGTATCTTCTTACACTGTATAAAAGTCCGATTGTAAAGAATCCGCAAACCATAACCGAAACAAGCAGTGAAGAAGAAACACAATTCGGCGAGTCTTTTACATACTTAAATGCTTGAAAACAGATTTCCGATATCATCCAGAAGGGCAGAATAAATTCAGTGATATAAGCAATCATATCAATACTTACCCGCAGCGACATGTCTTTTGAAAACAACACACCCCAGCAGTGTTCAAGATATCTTCTTATGCTGCCTTCAACCCAGCGTCTTCTCTGTTTTAAAAGAGGGATAAACCTGACAACAGCTTCTTCATAAACGCAAACATCCGCACAAAAACGCACGTCCCAGCCTTTTATATGCAGTCTTGTTGACATATCAAGGTCGTCTGTAATCGTATAATTATTCCAGCCGTGAATATCCTCAAGAGCTTCTCTTTTAATAAGTTCGCCGTTGCCTCTGAGTTCAACGGCACCTTTGATGGAATCTCTGCCGACCTGAAAATGTGTATCAAGTGCATACTCATTATCCTGACAGCGTGTAAGAAAATTTTCTTCACGGTTTATAATAACTTTTCTTGCCTGCACTGCACCAACGCTGTCTTTTTCTAAAAGAGGTACAAGCTTTGTTAAAAAGTCAGGTTTTACACGTGCATCAGCATCAAAGACAAGTATTGCCTCGCCTTTTGCAAATTTCATTGCATCGTTAAGCACGGCTGATTTTCCGGGGAATGCGTCCATAGGACGTATCATTGCCGTAACTTTTTCATATTTTTGTTCGAGTTCTTTTAATTTTTGTGCCGTATTATCCTGACTTCTGTCATCAATAACAATGACTTCAAATTTTTCATAGTCCATTGCCAGTATATTTTCTACGGTTTTTTCTATAACATCCTGTTCGTTATGCGAGGGAATCATCACAGTAACAAAAGGTTTGTAATTCCAGTTGAGTTCATCCGGTTGCCGTTTACGTTTTATCTTCTGGTGTTTAAGCGCAATCTGCATATAAATTACATAAGAAAGCATGAAGGCGCATAAGAAAATTATTGCCCAGAACGTAGACATAAAGTTTTGGAATATAAACAGAAATAGCCATAACGAAACAATTAATATGGATAAAACTATTCTCTCAATCAAACCTCGTTCCTCAGATATGTGTCTTTAAAATAATTATACCAAAAATATTATATTAATTTGTAACAATAATAAACAATTCTGTATAAAATCGCAATATTTTAATATTGAGATAATATAATTATATTAATCAGATATATAAATGGTGACAAAATGAAAAAAACCGCAATATATCCCGGAAGTTTTGACCCGATAACCAAAGGTCATTTAGACGTGCTTAACAAAGCCTCTAAGATTTTTGACAGGGTTATTATTGCAGTGCTTAAAAACGATGCAAAAAAAGGTCTTTTACCTACAGAGGACAGGGTTTCTCTCATAAAAGACGCTTTAAAAGAAATGAAGCTGGATAATGTCGAGGTGGACAGCTTTGACGGGCTTACTATCGAATATGCAAAACAGGTCGGTTCTGATATTTTAATCAGAGGGTTGAGGGCGGTTTCTGATTTTGAATACGAAATGCAGTTGTCGCAGACAAACAACTCGCTTGCACCTAACATTACTACCGTATTTTTGATAACAAAACCAAAATATAACTTTATTTCCTCAAGTACTGTTAAAGAAATTGCAAAATACGGAGGGGACATTTCTAAATTTGTTCCCGAAAGTGTGGTAAAATATTTTAATAATATACAAGAAAGGTAAAATCAATTATGACACAACTTAGAATTAAAGAACTCTTAGGCAGAGCTAATTTAATATTAGACAAAGGGATTCACTTCCTGCCGGGTTTTGTCATGGTTAAAAGTTCAGAAATGGAAGCCATTTTAGACAGAATCGACGCCTCTATTCCTGAAGATATAAAAGACGCTGAAAATATTTTAAGAAAACGTGAAGAAATACAAATTGCCGCCAAACAGGAGGCTGAAAAAATTATTGCAGAAGCTGAAAACAAAGCAGACAAACTCATCAGCGAATCCGAGCTTTTAAATCAGGTTCAAAGAGAAGCTGAAAGAATTAAAGAGCAGGTGCTTGCTGAATGCCAGCAGTTAAGAGATAACACTATTGAAGAAGCTAAAAAAATCAAAATGCAGGCAGAAGACGAAGCACGCACTATTAAAGAAGGTGTATTAAATTACGTTGAGCAGGTTTTAAGCGAGATAGAAGGCGATTTGAACAAACAGCAGACTATTGTTAAAAACGGTCAGCTTTATCTTGAAAAACTCAAATCCTCAGCGGCAAATGCTCAATTACAAGGAACTCAAGAGGATTACACAGCGGCAAATTACCCGATGTAATCTTTCAAAATTTTAGTTTATAAAAGCAAAAAACATATTGACCATCTGGTCAATATGTTTTTTTTAATCTTAAACCCCGTGATTGATGTTTTTAGCATGCCAAATACGTATGATTTATATGTAAACAATGTTGAGTAATCCTTGGGAGTATTTAGAAATAATGAGAGGTATCGTAAAATTTACTACTAAGTTGTCAATTGCAGGACTTGCGGTTTTGATGGGTATGTCAGCAGGTTTTGCCAACACACTGTCGGAAATTGAAATTAATGCACAGGATTCCGGTTACGGAATCGTTTTAAAAACAGACGAATCAGCACAGATGAAAAAAATCGTATCTGCCGACAATAATAAATTAACACTGCAGCTAAAAGATGTTGAAGTTTCTTCCGACTTAAATACGGTTTACAACAACGTAACAAACCTCGAAAACGTAACAGTTGCGCCTGCAGGTAAAGGCGATATAAAAATTATTTTTACAGGTGAAGGCATTGCTGACAGCAAAGTTTATTTTGAAAACAACAAAACAAATATCCTGCCGTCTGCGCCTGCAGCGGAGTCCATTCAGTTAAATGCTCCTGTATCAAGTTATACACCTGTTTACAATCAGGAAGCAGCAACAGAAGAATTACAGGAGGATCAGACAGCCAATCCGCAGGTTAACGAAGTTTTAACACAGATGCATGTTTCAAGAGAAATGCTTGTGAACATAAAAAGCAGTGTAAAAAAACTCTTAAACAAGGCTGCATCAGGTGACATTAACCTTATTACAATTATCGGAGTGATTTTTATCATTGCTTCGATGATGTTCAGACCTAAGAAAAAAGCCGCTGTTCAAAAGCAGCCCGGTTTAAGCGAATTGCTTGCCAAGCCTAAATCCTCAGATTATCTGGAAAGAGAAATTGCACTAAACCGCAGAATGGCTGACAATATGTCTTTAACAAGACCTGACGGCTTAGGGGCTGTTAACCCCGTGAACGCCGGTTATGGAATGCGTGCATATCAAAACAGCCAGAAAAATCCCTACACAACAAACGTTGAACCAACGGGTATTTCTGGCATACCAAGACGCAAGCCTATACAAACCGCAGCTCACAAACCACAGCAACAGCGTCAAATTATAAGACAATCCGTTGCACCTATCAAAACACAGCCGGTAATTAACCAGCCGGTATCAAACTCACCTGTTGCAACAAAGCCGCAAACATTGCAGGCTCCGAAAGCTCCTTTGCAAAAATCAGCACCTTCCGATTTAGACAGCATAAAATTTTTGGAATCAATTACCAAAATTTATGAAAAAAACGGCAGAGCAGACCTGGCTAAAGGTTTAAAAGAAAATTTAAGAAAGGCCCAAACACACCATACACCGAGAAATGCTTATTAACACTTAAAATAAAGAGAGAGAAAATTAAAATAGACGATACTCAACAATATACACGAGGCATTTTGCCTCTTTTTTTTATCTTTACCTTTAAGCTTTTATCCCCCGACAGAGGGATATTTGTCCGTAATAGTGTTTCTTCTCAACAATTTATGTTTTAATAAAAGAATAAAACAAAGGAGTTTACTTGAGCGAAATAGGTTCAAAACAGTATTTGTGCATATTCGGCGGCGGTGCAATAAGAGGTCTTGCTTACCTCGGGGCATTACGTGCAATGAAAGAAACGGGCATAAAGATAAAATCATTTGCCGGTTCGTCGGTCGGCGCAGTGTTTGCAGCTTTTGCCTCACTTGATTACACCTACGAAGAATTTGAAGAAATCTTCAAAGAAGTTAATTTTGACCTTTTCCGTGATGTAAGACTCGATATAACAAAAAAATTTGCCATAAGCAAAGGCGAACATTTTTTAGACTGGATACGCTGCGGAATTGAAAAAAAATTCTACGGCGGCAAATACGAAAAAGGCAAAAATGCCCCTGTTACCTTTAAAGATATAGACAGGGATTTTTTTGTAATCACAACCAATATTAACGGCTGCTGCCCGTATATTTTTTCTAAATACACAACACCGGATTTTGAAGTAGCTCAGGCCGTAAGAATATCAACATCACTGCCCGGGCTGTTAGAGCCGTTTGAATTTGAAAACAATGTTTTAATCGACGGGGACATTATGAAAAGCTGGCCAATGTGGCGAATTTGTGATATTTTGTGCCCTAAAGACTGCCGTGTAATCGAATTCAGGCTGGAAGGCAGCAAATACTGGCATAATATCCAAAATTCCGTGGAATACCTTAACGCTGTTTTTGCAGCTATGTCTAATTTTGCTACAGAATACATTATGCAAACATATCAGCCAAAGGACAAATTCGATTACATAAAAATAGACACAGACCATATTTTGCCGGTGCAATTTACTCTGCCTCAGGAAGAAAGAGATAAGCTTGTTGAAATAGGTTACAATACAACTATAGAATACTTCAAAAAGACTCTGACTCAAAAGAAAAAAGAACTTTTACCCAGATACACAGTGATTTTAGACCATTTAATAAAAGTCAAAAATTATCTTGCAATAAACAGGGTACTAAAGGCAAAATCTCAGATGTGCGATTTGTTTATATATCTCTGCGAAGCAAAAAGGTATATAGACTCGGCTATTTTTGATTCTATCGTTAAATTTAAAGATTACTTTTTTGCTCATATTACGGAAAGTTTCTTTTTAAGAAAAATTGAACTTAAAGACGCCAGAGAAATCGATTTTTACTTAAACAACCTTTATAATGACGTACTTGAACGCTGCATGGAGCTTGAAGAATACATAAAAGAAGCTGAAAAGTAATCAAATAATTGAACAAATTAAAAGCCGGCAGTTATTAATCTGCCGGTTTTTGTTTAATGTTTTGAAACAGTAAGGAGGTTTTATCTCATAAATTCAAAGCCTGTTTGTATATTTTATTTTTATTAACACCATAAAGAGTACTTAAAATAACTGAAATATCCTTATCAGAATAATTTAAATTCTTTAATTTTTTTATCTTTTCAATAATTTCAAACTCACCGCCCTCAGCAGTATCCTGAGCATAAAGCATACAAACTATCTCTCCTTTAAGAATATTTTGTTTGTAATAATCAATAATTTCGCAAACAGTACCTGTTTTTATCTCCTCAAAAACTTTTGTAAGCTCCCGCCCAACAGCAATGCGTGTATTCTCGCCTCTAAATTCTTTAATGTTTTCAAGAGTATCTAAAAGCCTGTTTGCTGACTCATAAAACACCGTATCAATATTGACAAATTTTTCAAAAACCTTTTGCTGCTGATTTTTTATTCTGGGTAAAAAGCCAGCAAAAGCAAACTCCTCTGTATTTCTTGGTATCATTGACAAAAAAGTTATAACGGCACAGGCACCGGGTATTGAAGTAATTTTAACTTTATCGAAAATTTCATTAATTAATATCCTTCCGGGGTCAGATATACAGGGGGTACCTGCATCCGAAATGAGTGCAATTTTTTTGCCTTGACTTAAAAGTTTTATAAACTCCTCTGTTCTTTGCTTTTCGTTGAACTTATGATAACTCTTGAGCGGGGTGTTTATGCCGTAATTTTTAAGCAGAGATGCACTTGTTCTTGAGTCTTCACACGCAATTATATCAACCGTTTTTAAAGTATCAACGGCACGTGAACTAAAATCAGCCATGTTCCCGATAGGGGTCGCAACTATATAAACCTGTGGTGTATCGTTAGTCAAAAGCAAGTCCCTGTCTTTTTCTTATTGAAGGTAAAGATGAATTTTGAAACGAAAGCAACTTATAAAGCCCTGTTTGTTCAAAAAGTTTTGAAACCTGTGGCTGCATATTTTCTACAGTCAGGCTAATACCGTTAAATACAGCCATTTTCTGCAAATCCAAAAGACGTTCTATATCTTTAAGAGCAATATTGTCCACCTGTGAAAAATCAAGTTTTATTTCGCTATCTGCAACCTGAAATGTCCCGAAGACTGAATTTTTAGTATTCAGCAGGGAGTTGATATAAATTTTTTGCATTATTAACAACCCAAGATTATAATATTTTTCCTAAAAAATATCAGATATTTTTAAAACGATATCCTCAACACTTTTAATAATACCAGAGAAATTTACCATGCCAATTTTTTAATATTTTTTAATATTTTATGATTGATTACCTGTTTTGTTTGTCTTTTAAACCACCGGCGACAATTACAAAACAAAAAGCTGACATATTGTCAGCTTTTTAATAAAAGGGTTGCATCATCTTATTTCCGGAACTATTGTTCCTTTTTGTCATCTTTATCTTTTTATTTTTCGATTATGAAAATACTTTAAATGTTCTTTCGATGTTTTTAT
>CALUSA010000061.1 GCA_944323275.1 Candidatus Gastranaerophilales bacterium | reverse complement strand
GCACCGTCGGCTTTTGGTTCTTCTGCTTTAGGTGCGTCGGGCTTTTTGTCTTCCGCTTTAGCACCGTCAGCTTTTGGAGCTTCCGGTTTAGGATTTTCCGGTTTAGTTCCGTCAGCTTTGATTTCTTCAGCTTTGGGAACTTCTGTTTTGGGCTTTTCGCCTTTTTTCATTTTTTCATTTGCTTTTTCACCTAAATCAATTAAATCGTCTTTTAGGCTGTCTTTTTTTCTGATTAAGCCTTTGCCTTTTCCTTTCCAGATATAAACACCTAAACCGGCAAGGACTACTGCACCGGCAACATAGGGTAAAGCTTTTTTAAAGCTTTTTACGGATTTTTTTTGTGAATCTTGTTCGGTATCATTTTGTGCTGTTTGTACAGCCGGTGCTGTTTGTGTGACAGGACTTGTTTGGGGCGAAGCCTGCGGTGCAGGAGCTGCGTTAGTTTTTGCTGCTGCAGAAGCTGCGGCTTTAGCCTGAGTTGCAGCAAGCAAGTTGCCTGTCTGCGGTAAAGACAAAGTACTAATCGACTTAATATCCATATAAATCTCCTTATTTAAATAAGTTGATAACACACTATAATCTAAAATCAAACAAATTTTTTTTTGCTATTAAATTCATTTATATTTTACAATTTATAACATTTTAATTAATTTTCACTCCAAGCTTTTGGGCAGCTGCTTTTAAGAGACTCAAGGTATGCTCGTTATCTGAATCCGTCACCGCCGAGGGGATTTCAAAACGCCTGAAAGCGTTTACTCTTTGGACTGCCTGCTCTTTGGGCATTTTTTTATAAATTTCAAAAAGAGTTTCATTGTTCAAAAATTCTTTTTCTAATTTTGAGTATAGTTTTTCTTTTGTGTTTGAACTCATAAAATCGTTTATAATTGCCCGTTCCATAATATATGCTGCTTTGTGCGCATCAGGTTCATTTTTTGCAATTTGGGTTAATTTTTCAAGCGGAGTGCCCGGAGTTTGTGAAAGAGTTTCTTTGGTGATAACCGGCTCAAGATGTTTTTTTAAATTCTGGTTAATTTGCATTATGTCATTAAAATTGCCGTCAATTTTGAATATATCATTATATTTTTTGAATTGACGTTTATCAATCAATCTGTCGAACATTTTGTCAAAAAACACTTCTTTAGTCATGTCTTTCCCTACATTGCATCTTAAAAGGTCATTGTAGGTAATATATTTAATTCTGTTCACTGCTTCTTCAAGAGGCATTTGTTGATAAATTTCCATTAATGTAATATCCGATTTCATTGTATCGAACAGATTATAAAGCCCGTATTTGTCAGCACCGTCCGTTTTTATGTATTCTTTTATATATGACTGTTCGAGAATATTTGCAGCGGTATGGAATCTGTCAGCACCTCTGCCTGTTTCATCAAGCATAAAATCTTTTGCAACTTTTCTCATTATATTAAAATCAATATGCCCGTCTTTTGTATTTTGTGCAATGATTTTGTTTATTTCTTCAATATTATCATTTTTGTTTTTAATTATTTGGGCAATAATCCCGTCATTTAAAGGGTTAATACCCTGTTTTATTTCCTTGTAAGAATCGATTGCAGGGATTGTATCTCTGCTTACAACGGAAGACTTATTTACATAAACTGGCTTTCCGTCAACAAAGCCGGTACAAATATATTCTTCAGGTTTTGCTGCAGGTTCCGGTAATGCTAAACGCAGCCCGGTTTTGTCAGGTAGAACAGTTTGTTCAACATTTGGTTGCATAAATTTTTCTTTTATTTCTTCGCCTATTTCTTTTAATTCTTCTTTAAGTTCTTCATTCGCTTTATCTTTTAGTTTTTTGTTAACAATATTTTTATTTTTCCCTTTTAAAAGATAAAAACCAAGACCGGCAAGAATAACTGCACCGGCAGCGTACGGTAATGCTTTTGGAAAATTTTTGTGAGTTTTTGTATTATTTTTCTGTAAATCTTCAGAAGCAGATGGCTGTTTTGATTGTTCTGTTTGGATACGATTGTCGGTTTTAGACTGCGACAAAGTTTGAGTCACCGGCAAAGACGTTGTCTGCGGTACAGAAATAGGACTGATTGATTTAATATCCATATAAATTCCCTTTTGAAATAAATAAAATTCATTATAATGATAACAATTAAAGGAAGTTTAAACAAAATTTTTTTTGTTATTGTAAACAACTTATTTTACAAATTATAACAATACTGTTTGTTTAAAATATTGCATATACTAAAGATTCTCGGTATTATATATACTGTAAAAAAAGATAAGGATAAGAGATGTCATCGGACAGTAATAACACAGAGTTTACAAATACTACGGATAATACACAAAACGAAACTATTTCCATAACTGTTGAAAGTGCAACACATGAAGATGTTGAAAATTCAAAATTTCAGGCTGTAATAAGGGCACTTGCCGCAAATGTAGGCATTGCACTTGTTAAATTTATCTGTTTTTTATTTTCATCAAGTTCTGCAATGCTTGCTGAAGCAATTCACTCGGGTGTTGATTCATTTAACAGTATCTGCCTGCTGGTCGGAATAAAAAGAGGAGCAAGACCTGCAGATAATGTACATCCGTTCGGATATGGTTTGGAAGCTAACGTTTGGGCTATGTTTGCTTCTATATTGATGCTTGGTGGTACATTTGTTGCGTTGTATCACGGGTTTGAAAAACTTGTTCACGCCGAAGATGCGGTGGAATTGCTTAAAAATTATCCTTATATTGCTGTTGCTCTTATTTGCAGTATTTGTTTTGAAGGCTGGGCTGTAATGAGTGCTTCTAAAGCTGTTTTGCATGAGGTTGGCATTCAGGAAAAAAATGTTATTAAAGAATTTTTTATTTCTATTAAATATATAGGAAAAATTAAAAGCCCTACGACAAAGTTTGTATGGTATGAAGATACAGCGGCTTTTACCGGTGTAATTGTTGCCTTTATTGCATTAACGCTGGCTAAGTTTGTTATGCCGCCGTCTTTGGCGTACATTCCCGATGCTATTGCATCTATTATCATCGGTACTATACTGTTTTTCCTTGCAATTTATTTGTTAAAAAATAATGTCAGCAGTTTGACTGTTCAGGCAGCTGAGCCTAAAGTTGAAGAAAAAATCAGACAGGTTGCCTCATCAATTCATGGAGTTACAGATGTTGTTGAATTAAAAACAATTGATTTAGGTTCATCTGGCGTAATTATTAACATGACAATCGAAGTTGACCCTGAAACACAGATGAAAGATGCCGATGATATTGCGGATATGCTGGAACGTAAAATCAGAAAAGTTATAAAAAATATTGCCCATATAACAATAGAATTGCAGGCACATGATGCCGAAGACAACTGGGAAGAAAAATTTCATAAACTAATAAAAGAAGGCGAAAAACTTGAAACAATAGACAGCCATGAGGCTCAAATGCTTTCTAATTTCTTTGGTTTTGCAAATACTGTTGTTAAAGAAATCATGATTCCAAGAACGGAAATTTCGATGATTAGTATTGAGCAAAACATAAACGAACTCGCTGATTTAATTATCAATTCAGGGCATACACGAATTCCTGTTTACAGAGATAACGTAGATAATATAATCGGTGTTATAAACGCAAAAGATGTTTTAAAAGTTATTAAAAACAATCATGTTGACGATAATTTTTCAATAGAATTGCTGGCAAGAGAGCTTTTAATCGTTCCGGAAAATAAATTTATTTCTGATATGCTTAGCGACTTTATTGCTTCTAAAAATCAGATAGCGGCAGTTGTCGACGAGCATGGCGGTATTGCCGGTATAGTTACTATTGAAGATATATTAGAAGAAATTGTAGGCGAGATATACGATGAATTCGATAAAGTAGATACTCCCGAAGTTGTAAAAATAGATGACAATACTTTAAATGTTTCCTGCAAAATGGATATCGATGATATAAACGAACGTTTTGACCTTGATATTCCAAACGAAGATTTTCAGACAATCGGTGGATATGTCTTCGGTTTGTTAGGCAGAGAACCTGAATTAAATGATGTTATTGAAGATAAAAATATTACATATACAATTTTAGAGATTGACGGAAGAAGAATTTCCCGTATTAAAATGCAAAAACAAACACCATTTGTTGATGCTCAGGAAGTTTCAAAAACAGAAGAACAAAATACTCAAGAAGGATAAATATAAAAAATATTCCTTTACTTTTCTATAAAATCTGCTGAAAAAAATATCCGTGTGTGGTTAAATAGATACAGATATTTAATCGGATTATACTTGACTCTTAAGATTGACAGACAGGGGAATGGGGTAATTTAATGCAATACGTACCGCTGCATTTACACACCGAAAACAGTTTGTTAGACGGTGCAATAAGAATCAAAGAGCTTTGCAAATTTGCAAAAGAAAACGACATGCCGGCTGTCGCAATAACCGACCATGGCAACATGTACGGTGCTATTCAAATGTATGAAACAGCCAAAGAAAACGGAATAAAACCGTTGATAGGCTGTGAATTTTACGTGTATGACGGAGATATTACCGAGAAAAATCCTGCCAAAACTCATCCCTATCACCTTGTACTTATAGCAAAAGACCAGACAGGGTATAAAAACCTTGTAAAACTAGTTTCAATAGCAAAATGTCAGGGTATGTATTACAAGCCCCGTATAAACCACGAGCTTATAGAAAAATACCATGAAGGTTTAATCTGTCTTTCCGCCTGTGTTCAGGGTGAAATTGCGCAGGGCTTTATAAGAGGAGAAAAAGAATTTTCTTATGAAACCGCCAGATTCTATAAAGGTCTGTTCGGCGATGATTACTACATAGAACTTCAAGACCACGGGCTTGAAAAGCAAAAAATGTCCAACCCAGGTTTAATAGAGCTTGCCAAAGAACTGGACATAAAAATGGTTATCACAAACGACAGCCACTACCTCAAAAAAGAAGACGCAGACTGGCATGATACGCTTTTATGTATTCAGACAAACGCACTTAAAGAAAGCAACGACAGGTTTCGCTTTCCTAACAATGAGTTTTACGTAAAAACTCCCGAGCAACTCAGAGATTCTTTCCGCTGGATGGAGGCTGATATGTTTGAGGAGTGTATAAAAAATACGGTGGAAGTTGCGGATAAATGCCATTTGATAATAGAAATGGGCAAATATCACATTCCTTATTTTGAAATTCCGCCTAACTATACGTCAGAGACCTACCTTGATTACATGTGTATGAAGGGTATTAAAAAAAGATACGGTGCGCTTACGCCCGAATTAAAAGAGCGTCTGGAATACGAACTCGGCGTTATAAACAAAATGGGATTTGCCGAATACTTCCTTATTGTGTCTGACTTTATTCAGTACGCCAAAAGAAATGATATTCCTGTAGGACCGGGGCGTGGTTCTGCAGCGGGCAGCCTTGTTTCTTACGTACTGGAAATTACGGACCTTGACCCTATCAAGCATAATCTGTTGTTTGAAAGATTCTTAAACCCCGAACGTGTGAGCATGCCTGATGTGGACGTGGATTTTTGTGTGGAACGCCGTGGTGAGGTAATTGACTATGTGACCAAAAAATACGGTGCTGACAAGGTCTGTCAGATTGTTACTTTCGGTACACTTGCTGCCAGAAACGCAATGAAATCTGTTGCACGTGTTTATGACATTCCGTTTGCACAGAGCAATCAGTGGGCACAGCTTATACCTGCCGAACCTAAAATAAAAATCGATGATGCACTAAAAGAAGGAATGGAGCTTAAAAAGCTTTATGATACAGACCCGACAGTTAAAAAGCTGGTTGATATGGCAAAAGCCATTGAAGGGCTGAAAAACAATACAGGTATGCACGCAGCCGGTGTAATCATCTCTAAAATGCCTTTGTCGGATGTTGTTCCCGTTGAACCATCAAAAGAAGGAATTATCGTAACCGAATATACGATGATAGAAGACGAACACATCGGTCTGTTAAAAATGGACTTTTTGGGGCTAAGGAACCTTACAATTATTCATAATGCGTTAAAAATGATTCAAAAGCGCACGGGCGAATGGCTTGAAATCAACCAGATTCCTCTTGATGATAAATTAACTTTTGATCTGCTGCAAAAAGGTGATACTGATGGTGTATTCCAGCTTGAATCTTCGGGTATGAAAAAGCTGGTTAAAGATTTAAAACCCTCAGTATTTGAAGACTTAGGTGCTCTTGTTGCGCTGTTCCGTCCGGGACCTTTAGGCTCTGGCATGGTACAGGACTTTGTTGAACGTAAACACGGCAGACAAAAAATTGAATATGCGCACCCGCTTCTTGAGCCTATCTTAAAAGACACATACGGCACAATTGTTTATCAGGAACAAATTATGCAGATATTCCAGACCCTTGCGGATTACTCGCTCGGGCAAGCGGACAACGTACGCCGTATGATGGGTAAAAAACAGATTGAAAAAATGGCTGAGCAAAAAGGACTCTTTATTGAACGTTCGGCTGCTCACGGAATGACGGAAAAAGGTGCAACGGAACTTTTTGAACAGATAGAAAAGTTTGCTTCTTACTGTTTTAACCGAAGCCATTCAGCTGCTTATGCGTTTGTATCTTATCAGACTGCATATTTAAAAGCACATTATCCTGTAGAATATATGTCTGCTTTGTTATCCAGTGTATCAAGCGATCAGGAAAAAACACAACTTTATATTGCAGAATGTCAGAAAATGGGAATTAAAGTTCTTGCGCCGGATATCAACAAATCAAATGCAAAATTTACCCCTGACGGCAACAATATCCGCTTTGGTCTTGCTTCCATTAAAAATGTCGGAGAAGGTGTAATCGAACTTATTGAAAAAGAAAGAGAAACCTCTGACGGAGAGTTCAAATCTCTTTATGATTTTTGTACAAGAATAGATACAAAAGCCCTGAATACAAGAACTCTTGAAAGTTTGATTAAATCAGGAGCTTTTGCAAACATTGAAAAAAGTCGTAAACAGCTTATAGAAAACCTTGAACCGTTGATGGCATCTGCCAAACGCCAGAACGAGTCAAAAATGCTCGGTCAGGCAAGTTTGTTTGCAGGCATGACAACCAGCACCGGCGTTGAACTTGATACATATACACTTACCGGCAGTGAAGAAGAATTTGATGACAAGCAGATTCAGGCGTTTGAAAAGGAATATCTCGGCTTTTACGTTACCAGCCACCCGCTTTCGAGTATTGTGGACAAGCTTCCGTTTTTAACAACACACAACATTGCAGAATTAAAGGATATGCCAAACGACAAACCCGTCACAATTTGCGGTCTTTTGTCACAGGTAAGGCAGATTCCTACCAAAAAAGACCCGACTAAATTTTTAAAAGCAGGTGTAATAGAAGATTTAACCGGTAAAGTTGAGTTCGTTGCTTTCCATAAAACTTTGATAAACTGCAACTCCTTTATAGAGTCTGAAAAAAAGGTCATAATGTCCGGTAAAGTTCAGAAAAAAGACGAAGACCAGTTTAATATAATTGTTGATTCTGTAAAATCCATTGAAAACAGTAATATAGTTACGATTTCATTAAAAGATGAAATGAAATTTGAAGAACTTGTCGGTTTGAAGGATGTACTGGCACATTTTAAAGGCGGTGATCCGCTTGTTGTTGATGTAAAAGAAGAAGACGGAAGTGATTCTCGCATACTTTGTGATTCACACTTCTGGGTAGAGGCGTCAAACGAGCTTGTACATGCAATCAACAACAATTTTGCGCAAAAAGTAGGCATAGCGGTAAAATCACTTGATGACTGATATTTTTAATATAAACCTGTAAAAAATACTATTAATTAAGGATTCGGATAGGTATTTGCAGGGGTAAAATTAAAGTATGAAAAAGTTTTTTACACAGTTTGTTCTGGTATGCTTTATCGGCGTGCAATTATTTTCGGCAGCTTTTGCAGAAGAAAAACTTCCTGACCTGCCTGATTTGCCGCCGGAATTTGACACGGTTATACCGCCTGACGGTGTTGATGTGTTTTCTCCGTCGACAACACCTGCTCAGGTTACGCAGCCTAAACCGGCGTCAGGTTCTCTGCCGGCAGCTGCTACAAAACCGGCACAATCTCAAAGCACAAAACCGGCTACTCAGCCTAAAAAATCCAGTCTGACACCTGTAAAAACCTCGACTCCAGTTAAAAGTACTGCGGTGAATAAAAGTTCATATAAAAGCAGTTCGCTTAACACATTTATTGTACCTAAAGGTAAGAAGTTCAAAGTTCGGCTCCAGCAGTCAATTTCAAGCAGTTCACCTGTTAGTACACGTGTGAGCTTTGTAAATCGTTATCCGGAAACTTCCACCTATATTACAATTCCTTCCGGAACTGTTTTTAAAGGAAGGATAACAGACTCACATCCTCCGCAATTAACAGGTAATGGCGGTTTGATAGTGATAAATGTTGACCAGATGGTTTATAACGGCAAAACTTATGAAATCGATGCAAAAATCAGTGTTGCAAACGACAAGCATATATTTTTTAACAATATCAAAGGTAAAAGAATGTATTTAAGAAGCATTCCTCAATCAATAAAACCGGGGGCAAGATTTTTCAAAAAAATGTGGCGTAAAACCAAAAATCTTGCCAGAAATGACAATGGAGTAGAAATTATACTTACACCGTTTACATTGATTACAGGTACTGTAGTTTATGCGGTTAATTTTGTTTCATCTCCTGTGCTGGCACTCTTTTATAAGGGGAAATCCATTACTATTCCTGCCGGTTCACTGTTTACAATACAATTAAGAGAGGATGCGGTTATTCAAAAATAAAAAGCAAAAAGCTATAAATGCCTTTTGCCTTTTTATTTTTATTACCGTATAAATTTAACTTATTACGCAGTTGTTAAGGTATTCGATTGTGCTAAGTTTATTTTCATACAGGTATTTTAAAAAGTCGAGATGTTCTCTGCTGAAAGATGAGATTACGAGATTAATCTCAAAACCGTCCGAGCAAAACGGTTCATAATCATAAATTACATAGCTGTTATATTTGCTTTTCCACTCTTTACGTTCTATTTTGCAATTGTTTTCTGCAGCCACTTCTTCCAGCCAAGGCAAAATCTCTTTGGCAACATTATTGAATTCGAGCTGGTGACGTCGGTTAAGACCGTCTATATATCTTTCCGTAAGCATTACAAGACTCCTCTCTAAGATATCTATAGACAGTTTACGTTTCTTTTGCTCAAGTTAAAATACACCAATGTATAATTGTTGCTTGTAAAAAAGTACTATCTTTACGGGGTTAAAAAATTTGCTTAACTATACCCGTACATTATAAATTTCGTTGTATGCGTTAACGAGTCTGTTTCTCATTTGCAAAGCCATTTGCATTGTCAGATTTGCTTTTTGAGATGCAAGCATTACCTCGTGAACGCTTATATCACCGCCTGAAGCAAAAGTTTCCGCCGCATCATACGCAGCATTTTGTGAGGCGTTTACGTCATTTAAACTTTTTGAAAATGCATTGCCTATGTCATTTGCCATGTTTTCTACAGGCGAATTTGAACGTTTTTTATCAGGATTAGCATCTAAAAAACTTTCCTGTGTTTGAATAGGCGTATCGATTTTTTCAATCGGAGTAATGCCCATATTCTCAAGTCCGATATTCATCTGGATTCCGGTATTTATAATCGGTCCTTGAGGAATATTGCTCATCTCCTGCATTTTTCCGTTCAAAATATTATCAAAAGCGGTCATTCCGTTTTTGTCTGAGGTTATATTAAAATTTTCTAAATTTTGGCTGAAAATTTTATTATAATTTTTTATTGAATTGTTTGCTATCTGGTTAAATTGCAATTTTAATACTCCTGTTATTTATTCGCCGGAAACACTGAATTATGTCAGTGCTCCGGTTCAACGATGATTAGATTCTTAGTGCTGCGTTAATCATACCTTTTGTAGTTTCCGCAGTTGTAACATTGGCTTCGTAAGCACGTGATGCTGATACCATATTTACCATTTCTTCTACAACATTGATATTAGGTAAAGTTACAAAACCATCCGCATCCGCTTCCGGATTAGACGGGTCATATATTGTTTTGTACGGGTCGTTTGCAGGTGTGATTTCCGCAACCTCGACACCCTGTGATATTGTTCGGTCGTCGTAGGATATTCCGCCTTTAAGCATCATTGTATTATTTGTCGGGCTGAAGAATACCTCATGTTGACCATCCGGAAAAGCCGGAGCATGTGACCCGAGTCTGTCAGCATATATTGCTTTAAAGCTGACATTTTTTTTGATGTAAACCCCCGGAGTGCCGTCGGGGTTTCTTGTTGTATTTACGTTGGCAATATTGCTGGCAATGTTGTCCATCATTGTTCTCTGGGCATACATGCCGCTACCTGATATGTCGAATGCACTAAAGCTCATTTATTATGAATTACCTCCGCCTCTTACCACATCAAGAAGGTTAGACATAAATCTTCCTTCTAAAGTAGCCAGCACATTATATTGAGAGCCGGCTTTAGCCATGTCCATCATTTCTTCTTCAAGATTTACGTTGTTTCCGTTTCCGTAGTCAATCCAGCTCGTATCTCTTATTACTTCCGGAGCATAACCGTTCAGGTCTGATTGTGTTTGTTGAATATACATAAACTGTTCTTGAGGAAGCCTCTGGGCAATATCCTGGACTGTATTGACCTGTGGAGCATAGCCGGTTTTGTAAGTTTCGTTTTTATAAGCTTGACTGTTAACCTGTCTTAAGTCACGTCTTATATCATCTTTTGCAATGATTTCTCTTAACTGGTCTTCAAAAGCAACCTGTTTTCTTTGATATTCGGGTGTCATTGCGTTAGCGGTATTTGAGGCAATTGCTGTTTGTCTTTTTACAAGTCCGTCCATTGCAAGCTTTGATACTTCAATGGCTCTTACGTTAAACAAATCCAATTTTTACCTCCTCTCTTTTGTTTTTATAATTTTGGTACAGAAATTTCAAAGGTTGTACCTTTTTTGTCAGTGCTGATGAGTCTTAAATCACCGTATTGTTCCTGCATGGCTTCTTTTGAAATATACAAACCCAGCCCGCTGCCTGTAACTTTAGATGTATAACCTTCTTCAAAGATTTTTTGGCTGTTTTCTGCTTTGATTCCGCAGCCGTTATCCGAAATAAGAATTTTTAACATATTATCTTCACTTACTTCGGTTTGGATTTTTATTAAGCCGTCTTTTGCTGTATCAGCCATTGCATCGATTGCGTTATAAAAAAGGTTAATCATAACGTTAAGCAATTTGTTTTCATCAGCAAGAATCTCGCCGTTATATGAATTTAATACCTCTATTTTTACGTTTGATTGTTGCGCTTTTGCTGTTACAAGCTCAACAGCATTATTTAAAATTTGTACAAAATTTAGTGTTTCCAGTTTTGCACTCTGTATGGTTTTTAATTCTGTTAAAAGAACGTTTATTGACTCTTTAGACTTTTTAATACTTGAAACAGCGTTTGTTATTGAATCACGCAGCTCAGCGTTTTTAACCATTTCAAGCCTTTTTTCGATGATTTTGGAGTATAAATCAATGATGGAAAGATGGTTTTTGATATCGTGTGATATTACCTTGGATTTTGTTGAAATATATTCGTATTTTTTGACAATATCATCGCTTTCGCTTAACAAACCGGCTTCTGCCTGTGTCATTGCGGCTTCTTCCACAAAAGAATCCGCAAAATTAATAAACTTATGCACAGCCTGATTTAAAAGCTCATTACTTCTGCGCTCAGGTGTATATTCCTGAGTGTATCTCATTAAATCTATTTTAGAATTTTCAGATATAATACGTATTACATTATTAACATCTCTTGAGTTTAACAGGTAATATAGGCAAGAGGTGTCTTTAATTGTTTCTGTTGAATAATCCCAGAGAAGACAGGCAGAATATCTCGGAGAAAGAAGTACAAGGAATTCTGTCTGTCCCCAGATATCATCTTTTGTAAGATTTTCTCCGTTTGTTATATCATCAAACGAATAAATTTCAGCGTTTGTGAATTCAAGTCTTTTTAAGACTCCGTCCAGCTCTCCGGTATCAAAAAGTCTGATAAGTACAACTGCCTTTTGGGTTTGGGCTTCTAAAAGCGGTTCAAGTGCAAAGCGAAACAAACCTTTAACGGTTTGTTTCGTTACGGGTTTTGTTTGTCCCAGATAGATTAAATCTTTTAAAAGATTTTTTTGTCTGAAATTTGTTCCGCTCATTTTTTCTCTCTTGAATTTGCTTGTCGCTCGGTACTGTCGTTCGCTGCGCTTTGCTTTTGCTCACTTCGTCCCTCGCTTTCCGGATTTCATCCGTCCGCAAATTCGCTCTCTTGAATTTGCTTGTCGCTCGGTACTGTCGTTCGCTGCGCTTTGCTTTTGCTCACTTCGTCCCTCGCTTTCCG
>CALUSA010000060.1 GCA_944323275.1 Candidatus Gastranaerophilales bacterium | reverse complement strand
ATCGGTTTTGGTGCAATCGGTGCCGGAATCGGTTTGGGTATTGCAACAAAAGGTCTTTTAGACGCTGTATCAAGACAACCGGAAATTGCAGGTAAAGCTTTGATTTACTTCATTATCGGTGCAGGTCTTGCAGAAGCTTGTGCTATCTATGCTTTATTTATTGCATTGCAATTACTCGGATAAATAAGTTTTACATTAGCAAGGAATAAACCTGAGGTTCACTAAAAATTTTTAATGAACATTATGGAATAGGGAAATTTCATGGAAATTAACGCAACTATATTAGTATCAGCAATAAGTTTTATCGTTTTCATTTTTATAATGAACAAAATCCTCTACCAGCCTGTGCTGGATATTATGGAAAAAAGAAGAAACTATATTGATTCAAATAAAAATGATGCTCAGCAGCACAAACAGCAGGCTGAAGCATTAATCAGCGATAAAAATTCAAAAATTGCCGAAGCTCAAAGAAAATCACGTGATATAGTTGCTGCAAAATCCGATGCATTAAAAGAAGAAAAAACTAAAGTATTGAACGATGCCAAAGACGGTGCCGCAAAATATTTTAGTGAAGAAAAACAGCATCTTGTTCAACAAAAAGAAACAGCAGCTGCAAATATGAGATTTGATGTTGCAGACATAGCAAACCGCCTTACAACAAAACTTATGGGTGAAGGCATTGCTTTTGAGCCTTTGACTGAGCAGGAAGTTGATGAGGTAATGAAGAAAAATGCTTGATTTTAGTTTTGCCAATATATTGCATTCAAACGTTATAAACTTTGCAATTATGATTGCTTTGTTTGTGTTTATTGCTTACAAACTCGACGTTATGCAAAAAATTGAAGATATGAGGGCTTCTATACAAAAGAGTGTGGAAGATTCCGATAACTTGAAGGCAGAGGCTGAGGCAGAGCTAAAAAAAGTAAGCGAATCTCTCGGCAATGTGGAAGCCGAAACAGAGGCTATCGTTAAAAAAGCTGAGGATACAGTTAGAACAATCGAGCAAAAAGCAAAAGAAGAACTTGATAAATCTGTTGCATTAATTAAACAAAATGCTCAAAAACAGGTTGTTTCAGAACAGAATCAGGTTCAGGGTGAATTACTCAAAAATGTTTCTTCATCTTCTGTTGATGTAGCCCAAAGACAGATAAAGACTGCGCTGGATAAAGATAAAGACTTACACAGAAAGTACATCGAAGACTTTATTAACAGTATAGACAAAATTGACGTATAGACAAAACGGATATTAATAATGGCACAAAAATTAAAAATAGATAATAAATTATTACCGCTGGCAAAAAGATACTCTGATGCTATCATTGCTGTAGCAAAAGACAGGGGGGAAATAGATGAGGTTTTTACAGACTTAACCACAGTTTCCGAGTCGCTTGATACGGTACAAAAGATGCGTGATTTTTTAATGCATCCGGTTATTCCCTTTGCGGAAAAAAAGGATATGATTAAATCTGTCTTTCAGGGCAGAATAAAACCGTCTACTTTAAGCTTTATGTTTATTTTGACGGAAAAGGGAAGGCTCAATCTGCTTGAAACAATAAAATATTGCTATGAAGAATCTATGGATGAAGCTAAAAATATAGTTAAAGTGGGTGTTGTTTCCGCAGTAGAAATTGACGGAGATTTAAAACAAAGCCTGAAAGAAAGACTGGAAAACAAACTGCACAAAGCTGTAAAATTTGTTTTTGATATAAATCCTGATATCATAGCAGGTCTTATCTTAAAAATTCAGGATAAAACAATAGACGGCTCTATGGCTGCAAAAATTGAAGGCTTTAAAAAACTTCTCAGATAAATCGCTAAAACGATTAAAAAAAGTATAAAATTTAGTACAAACAATAAAGGAAAGTAACATGGCAACAATTAGACCGGAAGAAATTACTTCTATAATCAAAGCCAAAATTGAAAATTATTCCGCAGAGATGGAAGTTTCCAATATAGGCTCTGTACTGGAAGTCGGCGACGGTATTGCCCGTGTGTACGGCTTGCGTAACGCAATGTCCAATGAGCTTGTTGAATTTGAAGACGGCAAAGGTACACTAGGTATTACTCTGAACCTTGAAGAAGACAATGTCGGTGTTGTTATTCTGGGTGAATATCAGCACATTAAAGAAGGTATGACTGTTAAAACAACAGGAAGAATCGCCTCGGTGCCTGTCGGTGACGGGCTTATCGGCAGAATAGTCAGCCCTACGGGACGTCCTGTTGACGGTAAAGGCGAGATTCATTACGAAAAAACACGACCGGTAGAAAGAGTTGCGCCGGGGATTGTTTCAAGAAAATCAGTCCACCAGCCTTTACAAACAGGTTTGACTGCAATCGATGCTCTTACACCTATCGGCAGAGGTCAGCGTGAGTTGATTATCGGTGACAGACAGACAGGTAAAACTGCTATTGCAATAGACACAATTATTAACCAGAAAGGTCAAAATGTTATCTGTGTTTACGTTGCAATCGGTCAGAAAACATCTACTGTTGCTCAGCTTGCTAAAAAGCTTGAGGACTTTGGTGCAATGGATTATACAATCATTGTTTCCGCTACTGCTGACGAGTCTGCTCCGTTGCAGTTTATTGCACCGTTTGCCGGTGTTGCTATTGCAGAAGAATTTATGGAACAGGGCAGAGATGTTTTGATTGTCTACGATGACCTTACAAAACACGCTCAGGCATATCGTGCAATGAGCTTGCTGTTAAGAAGACCGCCGGGACGTGAAGCATATCCGGGTGATGTATTCTATCTTCACTCAAGACTGCTTGAAAGAGCCTGTAAGTTAAACGACAAATTAGGCGGCGGCTCTATTACCGCTTTACCTATCATCGAAACTCAGGCAGGCGACGTTTCCGCATATATTCCGACTAACGTAATTTCTATTACTGACGGTCAGATATTCCTTGAAACAGGGCTGTTCAACTCGGGTATAAGACCTGCAATTAACGCAGGTATCTCTGTATCACGTGTAGGCGGTGCCGCTCAAACTAAAGCAACAAAACAGGTCGGCGGTAAGTTAAGACTTGACCTTGCACAGTTTAGAGAACTCGAAGCTTTTGCACAGTTTGCCTCAGACCTTGACAAAGCTACTCAAGACCAGCTTTTAAGAGGTCAAAAATTGACAGAAGTACTTAAACAGCCGCAGTATTCGCCTTTGAGCGTAGCCAAACAGGTAAGCATACTGTTTGCGGCTAACGAAGGCATACTTGATGATATCGACAATTCAAAGATTCAAAAATTCAAAAAAGAATGGTTCGATTACTTTGAAGCAAACATGTCGGCTCTTGCTGAAAAGCTCAATACGGGTGCAGCGTTAGACGATAACGATAAAGCTGAGTTGAAGAAAAATCTAGAAACCTTCAAATCATCTTTATTCTCATAAGTCATACGATTCGGGGTGTTATTTAACACCCTGATATCCAAAATAAATTAACTTAAAGGTGTAATATGCCAAATTTATTAGATATTAAAGCAAGAATAAACAGTATTAAAAATACACAAAAAATTACCAAAGCGATGAAAATGGTTGCAGCTGCCAAGGTAAAACGCTCACAGAACAAAGTTATTTCTGCACGTCCGTTTTCCAAAGCACTTGCGGAGGCATTTGCTAAAGTTCTTTCTTCCGTGGAAAATTTCAGTTCTGCAGGTTTAAAAATAGAAAGAGCTATTGATAATTATCCTGTATTAATGCAGAAAAGAGAACAAAAAACAGCGGGTATTCTTGTTATAACATCTAACAGAGGTCTGGCAGGCGCATATAATGCGAATGTTATAAGATACGCACTGAAAAATATCGAAGAATATAAAGCCAGAGGCGTTAATGTTAAACTTTTTGTAGTAGGTTTAAAAGGTGTAAGTGTTTTAAAAAGACGTGCACAGAGCGTCGGGTTTGATATTGTTAAAACATATACAAAAATTTCTCAGGAGCCGAATTCTTCTAACGCTGTTGTAATTGCGGAGGATATGGCAGATTCTTTTGTCAACGGAGAAATTGACAGTATAGAAATTGTTACAACACGTTTTAAAAACATGATGTCTTATAAGGTTGAGGATTGGAAAATCTTGCCGACCGACGATATTAAGAAGGCTCTCGGCGATGATGATGAAGCTTCAAATTCAGGAATAGATCCTCTTATGGCATTTGAGCCTGATGCAGACAGTATTTTACAAAAGATTGTGCCTATGTTTATAACAAATATTATTTATCAGGCACTACTCGAGGCTGTTGCAAGCGAGCTTGCTGCGAGAATGACAGCTATGTCGGCTGCAACAAACAATGCAGAAGAAATGATACGTGTGCTTTCAATTGATTACAACAAAGCAAGACAGGCAGCAATCACCAATGAAATTTTAGAGGTTGTTTCAGGTGCTGACGCTTTGAAAAAATAATCTTTGACCGTATCGTACAATTGATATAAAATTACACTAGACGAATTTAGTAAACGGGAAAATAAAATGGGTTATAAAATTTTAAGTAAAAAAGAATTATGTCCAAATCAGTATGAATTAACTATTCATGCTCCTTATATTACAAAAAATGCTCAGGCAGGTCAGTTTATAATTTTAAGAGTGTCAAAAGACGGTGAAAGAATACCGTTGACAATAGCCGATTATAACAGAGAAACAGGCGCACTCACTATTGTATTTATGGCTGTCGGCTATACAACAAAACAGCTTGCAACGCTAAATGTCGGCGATGAGCTGGTTGATATTGTCGGACCTTTGGGGCAGCCTACACATATTGAAAAATACGGTACCGTCGTTTGTTTGGCAGGCGGATACGGCGCAGCTCCCTGCTATTTGATTGCTAAAGCTTTTAAAGAAGCCGGCAACAAAGTTTATATGATAATGGGTGCAAGAACTAAAGATTTAATTTTCTGGCAGGATAAAATGAAAGATGCCTGCAGTGAGTTGTTTATTACAACAGATGACGGTTCGTTAGGTACAAAAGGCTTTGTTACCGGAGTGTTATCTGATATCATGGCAAAAGAAAAAGTAGATTATGCTATCGCAGTTGGTCCGATGCCTATGATGAGAGCCGTTGCCGATTTAACCCGTGATAAAGGCATTAAGACAGAAGCCAGTATGAACCCGATTATGGTAGACGGTACCGGTATGTGCGGTGCCTGCCGTGTTACCGTAGGCGGTGAGGTTAAATTTGCCTGTGTTGACGGACCTGACTTCGACGCACACCAGATTGACTTTGACGAAGTTATTAACCGTACCAGAATATACAAGGATTACGAGAAAAAACGCAGTGAAAACTGTAATTTGTTAAAACAAGCAGAAGCACTACAAAAATAGATATGGAGATATAATATGGCAGCAATTCCTATATGCCCTTTAATGAGCGCAGGTCAAAGTGTAGAAATAGTTTGTGCACAGGAAAAATGCGCATGGTATTTAAAAAATTATAAAACTTGTTCTGTTTATCTGCTTGCCCATGATGCAGCATTAGATATAAAACAGAAACAAACTCAAATGACTAAAAAATAACTAAAAAGCAGTGCGTTCGGCACTGCTTTTTAATAATTATTCTTCATCTGCATTCAGTTTTGACAAATTCTTTTTTACAATTTCTTCAAGCTTTTTAATATTTTCTTCGCTTAGTGTACCTGTTTTTGCGCTGTTTAAAATTCCTGTTATTGTATTGTAATCTGCGGTTGAGATTATGCCTTCCGCTAAATCAGGCTCTGCTGTATTTACGTAATCATCTAACAGCTTGTTTATTTTTTGTGCAAATTCTGTATTGATTTTTCCTTCTGCCTCGTCATCAATTAATTCGTACGGAATTTGCGGATAAGCTTTTATTTTTTCAAGAATCGTCTTGTCCTCGGCTTTGTAGTCTTCAGCTTTTTTAGCTGGTTGATAAACAGCTTTTATTTTGTCAAGATTGACCTGGTTTATCTCTTTGTCGCAGCCTTCTTCGGTGTATTCATTGTATAAGTCTTCAGCTAATTTAGCGGCTTCTTTTGCATCAGCTTTTGCTTTAGCTTCTTCCTGGGTTTTTTTCCAGGCTTCGAGTCTTGCATCATTTTGTTCTTGTTGTTTTTGCAGGTAGTTTTCCTGCATTTCCCATAGTTTTTCAAAATTAATGCCGCCTGCAGCCCCGCCCGGCATAAAGCTTTGCATGCCTGTCATACCTGTTAAACCGTTATTGCCGTATGCTGCAGCCATGTAGTTGCTCATGTTGGAAAGCCCCTGAGTTCCTGCAGAGAACATCCTCAGATTCCAATCATTAAAGTTGCCTGAGCTATATTGCCAGCCGCCGCCGTAGAAACCAAGACCGATACCGCTTATTGCACTCAAGCCCATAAGAATACCGTTGCCCAGTTTAGACCAGAAACCTTTCTTTTTCTTTCCTGATTCATATTGAGCCATTCTTTGCTGACGCTGCTGCCTGTCAAAAGCTTCAGCTCTTGCTTCTTCTTCTTCCTGGGTCGCTTTGCGTCTGTACCAATCTCCGACGGTTTCGCCTTCTTTGGCTTTTTCTTCCATAATGGATTTACTTGCAGCTTCAAATTCTGCCGTTGTAAGATCGCCGGCATCCATCGATATGACCTTTTTGGTGTCGGTCGAATCGATTTTACCGTTTTTGTTATCATCAGTATATTGAAATTCAGAGGTTTTATCACCGTTTGTTTTTGATAAAATCCATCCGTTTTGTATCTCTCTTACTGTTACGTTTCCAACGCTCATTTTTTATCCTCAGAATTATACTCTCTTATCTATATAAAGTATATACTTTGGAAATAATTGCTTGATTTTTGCAAAAATGTTAAGTTGTGTTAACAAAACTATTCTGTTATAGGCAGTTTGATTATAACGCTGAAGACGTTATCTTTTGTGGATTCCAGTTCAATTGAGCCGTTCATGGCAAGCACCAGCCCTTTTACAATAAACAAACCAAGTCCGGTACCACGTGTGGTTCTGGTTGTTTTGTCGTCAATTCTGATAAATTTGCCGAAAAGTTTGTTTAATTGTTCCGGCGGAATGTAGTCATAAGAGTTTGAAATCCTTATGAGTGCGTGGTTTTTAATTTGTTCAACCTCTATTTTTATCGGCGTATCTTCATAAGAATACTTATAAGCGTTATCAATTAAATTTATAAACACCTGTTCAAGTCTGTCGTTATCTGCCGTGACGTCGGGAAATCCTTCCGGAAGGTTAACAATAACCTCTCTTTGCGCCTTGTGTTTAGTTGAGAGTATTGCGTCGTTAATTGTGTCGGAAAGGTTTACTCTGTCGATGATAAGGTTTAATTTTGAACCTTCGATATCAGGAATAACAAGCAGGTCTTCAACCATTCTGCTGAGTCTTTCTGACTGGTTTTTTATTATTTTTAAAGATTTTTGGATTGTTTCTTCATCAAGTTCGATGTCTTGCCGCAAAAGTCTTGACGTATAGCCTTTTATGCTTGTTAACGGTGTGCGGAATTCGTGGCTTACCGTATCAATAAGATTTGAGCGGAATTCGTCCAGTTTTTTCAGCTCTTTGTTTGTGTGTTTCAATTTTTTGTAGGTATTATTGATTTCATCCGCCATGTTATTAAATTCTGTAGCGAGAAATATTATCTCGTAGGGCGTAAAAATGTTGGAGAGCATTCTTATTTTTCTGTTGTAATTTCCTTTAGAGAGGGCAATAATACCCTTAAAGAGCTGTCTGATATTGATATACAGGTATGAGGTGTAAATGCCTACAACAAATATAATAAATAATGCGGAAAGACACAGGGCAAGTATAATTTTATATCTTGCAGTGTTAATGGTAGTTTTTGTTATGTGGTGGGTGGTGTTTACAATAATTGTTATTTCGGGGTCGGTCAGTTTGTAGTATGCCAGCGGCTGGTTTTTTACCTTGCCGAAAAGCTGGGATTTGTTCTGCACAAGGTGTTTTGGCAGTGCATAAGTTACACGTTCATAATCTTTTTTATTATAATTATGTGCTGCTAAAAGTATTCCGTCTTTGCCTAAAATATATATTTGGCGGTCATCTTTTTTGTATATATTAAAAATCTGGTCTTTAAAAATTTGTATATCAACTGTGGCAAGTATTGCCTCGTTATCATTTATTTTTTTTAAAACTTCTATTTGTTTTGTGTCTTTATTGTAGGTTGAGTATTCTTCCCATTTTAGATATTTGCCCGTGTCTTCTTTGTGTACAATATGCAGCTCTGATATTAAATCTGAAGCTGTGAAAAGTTCTTGCAAGTAGTTGTTACACTGCTGTTTGCCTTTTATATGTTTTAGGGCAAGCACAATCTGGTCAAGTTCATCTTCACCGGAACGGGTAAAGGTTTCGATATTAGAGGCAATGGACTCCGAAATACTCAATGCCGAATATTGAAGCTCGTTTCTGACAGCATGCTGGTTGATATTGTTGACAATAAAAGTTGTAACAATGGTAGGTGTAATTACAGCCAGTAAAAGAACCAGAATAATCTGTTCTACTATTTTAAGCCTTTTTATATCACGGATTTTTTTCATATTGATTATTCTTCCGTATCGCTTATGGGTGTAAGTTTATAACCGACATTGGTTACAGTGTGCAGATATTTGGGATTTTTTGTATCTTCTTCTATCTTCTGGCGCAATCCGCCTACGTGCACTCTTACCATTCTTACATCTTCATCAGAATCGTAGCCCCAAACTTCATCTAAAAGAACTGCCAGAGATACAGAATCGTTAAAGTGCTGCATAAGGCAATACAGTATTTCAAATTCCGTAGGGGTAAGTTTGATTTTTTTGCCGTTTATTGACGTTTCCAAAGACTCGGGGAAAAGTTCAATGTCGCCCATCTTTAGAATTTCCTGTTTGAAAGAAGCGTCCTGTGCTACATTATCGGAGTTTCTTCTTAATAAAGCTTTTACTCTTAACAAAACCTCTTGAATATCGAACGGTTTTACAAGATAATCATCTGCGCCGCAGTCAAAGCCCTGTGTTTTGTCGCCTATGGTTCCCTTTGCAGTGAGTAAAAGCACGGGAATATCGGGCTTGGCTTTACGCAAATTCTTGCAGACATCAAAACCGTTCATTTTGGGCATCATAACGTCAAGCAGAACAAGGTCATAGTTGTTTGTAACGGCTTTGTTTAATCCGTTCAAACCGTCTGCAGCCGTGTCAACAATATATCCGCTGTGAGAAAGGTCAAATTCTAATAACTCTCTGATTTCATCATCATCATCAACGACCAGTAATCTTTTTGACATAATATACACCCCTTTGTAATCAATATTTTCTCACATTAAAAATCTTTAAACAAGGATTTGTAAAGAATTTGAACCAATGTGCAGGATAATTAAAAAAAATAAAAGCTCCGCAGTAAATGCGGAGCTTTTAGACTTAAGTTAACCTAAACTAACAGGTTACTTCATGTACATAACTTCACCCATTGTTTGGTTAGCAGGTAATGCTTTTTGCGGGTAAACGGAAATAGTGAAGATATCGAAGATACGAGTTGAAGAAGTAGTGTATCTGTTCGGACCTTTCATACCGTTTACGTCAACCTGTACAACTGAGCAAACGTTGTTCGGAGTAGCTGTATCGTTAGCGTTACAGTTACCAACAGAAGCAGCCTCAGAAGCTAATGTATCGCTTGTTGGCCAGAACCACATACCGTCAGCAGTGTACATAGCAGTTGAACCGTCCATAGACATAACGTTTAATCTTTGTGTCATTAAGTGGATTAAATCAGAACCTGTATAGTCAGTAGCATCTCTACCGTCTAATGCATAGTTCAAAGTAACAGCCTGGTTAATCATTGAAATAGCTTTCTTAAAAGCAACTCTGTATTCTTGTTGAGCTGTAGATTGCATCAATGATGGGATTGTCATAGCAGCAATTACACCGATGATCATCAATGTAACCAAAACTTCTGCCAAAGTAAAACCTGATTTTTTGTTCATAAGATCCTCTTTCTTTTCTATCAATCTTGTTTTATCTTACTACAGTGTTAAGTATTTAATACCTAATAACTATATATCATTACGTAAAAAAAATCAACACCTATTTTATTAATACCCATTTTCTAAAATTTTAAACATTTTTTGCCCATGTTTGTAAAGTTTTGTTATATAATGTAAACATGTTTAATTATGATTTAATAGTTGTCGGTTCAGGTCATGCCGGTTGTGAAGCAGCACTTTCAGCCGCAAAACTCGGCTTAAAAACCCTGTTGATGACCCTAAACCTTGAACATATAGCTCTTATGCCTTGTAATCCTGCTGTCGGCGGTCCAGCGAAATCTGTACTTGTCCGTGAAATCGATGCTTTGGGCGGTGTTATGGGTGTTGTTACCGACGCTACTTATATACAGATGAAAATTCTTAATTCCTCAAAAGGTCCTGCTGTCAGGGCTTTGCGTGCACAGTCCGACAAAAAGGAATACATGACTTTTATGAGGAATTTGATAGAAAAAAATTGTTACATTTCTCTCAAACAAGCCATGGCTGTCGGGCTGCTTGTCGAAAAAAATACAGTAAAAGGTGTAGTTGATGAGTTTGGTCTTGAATATCATGCTCCTGCAGTCATTTTAACAACAGGTACCTCATTAGAGGGTAAATGTTATGTCGGACTGCAATCCGTAAGCGCAGGTCGTATGGGTGAACGTGCCGCAACCGGTCTTTCCGCCTCATTGTTGAAAAACGGGTTAACTCTAAAAAGGCTGAAAACAGGTACTCCTGCACGTGTAGATTCAAGAACCATAGATTATTCCAAAATGACAATACAGCCGGGGGATGAAGAACTTCACTTTTTCTCTTTTGAACCTGACAGACCGGTGCGAAAACAGTATCCCTGCTATCTTACAAGGACAACTGAAAAAACTCATGAAATAATACGCAGTAATCTTGATAAATCACCTTTGTATGCAGGTCTTATACACGGCATAGGTCCCAGATACTGCCCTTCTATTGAAGACAAGGTGGTAAGATTTGCTCATAACCCTTCACACCATATTTTTATTGAACCGGAAGGCAAAGATACTTATGAAATTTATGTTCAGGGCTTTTCTACAAGTTTGCCTGCGGAAGTTCAAATACAAATGCTTAAGTCATTACCGGGGCTGGAAAATGTACATATTATAAAACCGGCTTATGCGGTTGAATACGATGCTGTGCCAGCTTTGCAGCTTAATCATTCTTTGATGACCAAGAAAATTAAGGGGCTGTTCTGTGCGGGGCAGATTAACGGCACAAGCGGATATGAAGAAGCTGCAGCACAGGGGCTTGTTGCCGGAATAAACGCATATAATTATTTAAATAATAATGACATGCTTGAGCTTTCAAGAAGCAACTCTTATATAGGAACTCTGATAGATGACCTTGTAACAAAGGATATTCAAGAACCTTACAGAATGCTTACCTCACGTTCTGAATACAGACTGCTTTTGCGTCAGGACAATGCCGATGAAAGGCTGACCCCTATAGGACATAAAATAGGGCTTATTTCTGATGAAAGATATGAAAGATTTTTGAACAAGCAAAAAAGTATTGAAGCTGAAATAGAACGACTTAAATCAACAAAAATTTCACCTACGCCAGAGGTCAATGAACAACTTGCAAAATATAACGAAAATATTGAAAGAGGCATGAAACTGGCGGAATTGTTAAAACGCCCTTCAATTGATTATAAAGTGTTAAAGGAAATTGACCAATCAACAAAAGAGCTTGATTTGCCCGCTGATATTTTTGAAGAAGCAGAAATTAAAATAAAATACGACGGATATATTAAACGCCAGAATCAGCAGGTCGAAACAATGGATAAACTGGAAAAAATCAAAATTCCTGCTGATATAAATTATGATGAGCTGCAGCATATTTCTACGGAAACTAAAGAAAAGCTGGCTAAAGTACGCCCTGCAACATTAGGACAGGCTGCCAGAATCGGAGGCGTAAAACCTGCTGATATTTCTGTTTTGATGGTTATGTTAAGCAGGTAACACCGGTAATTGTCTGAGAGGGACCTCGCTTGTAGGAGTGGTACACGGAGTGCGAGTGGCACCTAGTCTAGCATTTTACGGAAGTGACCCCATGTACTTGTTGCGGGTGCCTGTGGTATAAGATGACGGTTGAACTTGTTTTATGCACCCGTTCAATAAGTTATTGGGGTCAGTTGACTATATGAAATATTCTGTTGCGTGATTTGTTTATGACGGTAAATATATTACTGTGTTTTGCTTTTTTATATCTGTTTTTCGGGGTATAAACTTAAATTTTTGTAAACATTGTTAAAATAATGGCAATTTTTTTATGCTGCTTGTTTTTATTTATATGTATAGATTTATGAAATTAAAGGGAAACTATGAGCCTGGACTTTAATCCAAAAGTTAATTTCTTTCAACAACCGGTGAACCATATTGCACCGCTCGGCGGTCAAGGTGCGCAGGGTGTCGGCGGTCCTCAACAAGCCGGCGGTTCCTTTGGCGTTTCCGGCGGTTCTGCTGTTGACAGAGAACTTGCAGATATGAGAAGATTCATCCCTGCATACAACGGCACGGGAGAATTGCAGCCGCATAATGCAGAACCCGGCGCAAAATTACAATTGTTATATGCTTAATAAAAATTGTTAATAAAGAAATATAATAAAAAGCTCTGATTATTCAGAGCTTTTTTATATGTTAAATTTGTATAAATGTCTGAGTGGACCTCGCTTGTAGGAGTGGTACACGGAGTGCGAGTGGCACCGAGTCTAGCATTTTACGGAAGTGACCCCATGTACTTGTTGCGGGTGCCT
>CALUSA010000059.1 GCA_944323275.1 Candidatus Gastranaerophilales bacterium | reverse complement strand
TGAGTAACGAGTGTAACGTTACGAACAGAGGCGAAATACCCACAGGAGCCAAAAAGCGTAAGCGGTGTAAAGGCTTGAAGGAGCAGTATATTGAAAGATTATTTTGAAGTTTGTGTAAAAATTAACCCTTGTGCCATTGAACTTGTGACCGAAATTTTCTTTGAACGTTTTGAATGCGAAGGCGTTGTTCAGGCTGAAGAAAAATATAAAGATTTGGAACTTATAGAAACGACAAATAATGTTGCTAAGGGGTATATAAAATATGACGAAGAAGATTTTTCAATAGAAGAAATTCAAAAAGTTTTTGACCTTGCAAAAGAGGAATTAAAAGAAGAAGGCTTTACAGATGAAGAATTAGGCACCTGGAGCGTCACTGCCAAAAAGATTATAAATCAGGACTGGTCAAAAAAATGGAAAGAACACTGGAAACCTACTAAAGCCTCTGAACATGTTATTATTTGTCCATCGTGGGAAGAATGTGCTAAGAAAGACAGTGAAATCCTTATAACTTTAGACCCCGGTTCTGCGTTTGGTACCGGCACGCATGCCACAACGCAGCTTTGCATACAGGCAATTGAAAAATATCTTAAAAAAGGTGATGAGGTTGCTGATATAGGTACGGGGTCGGGCATTCTTGCTATTACTGCAATAAAATTCGGCGCAAGCCATGCTATGGCTGTTGATAATGACCCGCTAGTGATTGATGTTGCCAAAGATAATGCTCAGATAAACGGTGTTTTTAATAAAATTGATTTTGCATACGGTTCGGCTGATATGCTGACAGAACAGTATGATTTTGTCTGCGCAAATATTTTGCACAATATTCTTGCCGAGATTATGGGCGATTTAAAAAGGATTATGAAACCGCATTCATTTATGGTTATGAGCGGAATTTTGGATGAAAAAAAACAAATAGTTCTTGATGCGGTTAATGAGCAGGAGTTAAAAGTTGTTGAAATTATGCAGCAGGAACAATGGGTTGCTATAGTTGTGCAAAATGACTAACTGCCTGTGATTTATATTTTTTTGTGTATGCCGGTATCGCTGCCTGTAGCGGAATTGCTGCTGCCAAGAAGTTTGTTTAATAAATCATCACCGTTGTTTGAGGCTTTTCTGTAAGTATCTGAATAAATACCTGTCCCTATATCAGTGCTGGCTTCACCTTTTTTAAGTCCCTGCAAACGTAATTGCGCAGCTTTTATTGCTTTGTCGAGTGTGGTAAAGTCGATGTCCGGCATGTTGTAGTGGTTATATAGAGCAAAAAATTTGATTGATTGCGCCTCTGCTATCATAGCTTCAATTGCTGCACGATTTTTTGTTGCAATGTTTGAGATATCAAGATTGGCAAGCCTCTGGCGCAGAACATCCGTGTTTTCGTTTTTTAACCGTTGAAAATTTTCCTGCTCCTGCTGTGCCATACGGATACGGTATTCCTCAGGTGTTTCCGTAACTTTGCGGATATTTCTTGCGCTGTCTAAAGCTGCATCTCTTTGTTTTTGTAAATCTTTTGAAAACGGCGAGGTAATATAAGCATCAATGTTCATTTCGTCAGACATAATCACACCCTGCAATTTTATTTTTTACATATTCATTATAAACCATGCCGGAGAATTTTTTTGCTAGTTATTTGGATGATTTTTATAAAATATTATACTCTTGTATATATCTTCTTATTTCTTTCAGATTATTGCGATCTACCTCTAAACCTTTTTTAATATTTATAGATAATTCTAAATTTTTTATAATAGCTTCTTTTAAATCTTCAATATTAATAGGTTCAGGTTCATAATCAACAGCATTATTCATAAAGTCATCGTGTGAATATTTTTTTATAATTCCGTCAAGAGTTGTTAATCTGTTTTGGTTGTCTTTATTTTCTAACAGAATTACAGGTATCCCCATTGCAATGCAGGGTGAAGCGCAATGTAAAGCCGGAGTTATAACCAGTTTTGCTTCTGTTTTGTATTTATTTAACAGAAGATTAGTTTGTTCGATATATTTGTCGTAGGAGTTATAATAATAGATATCCTCGTGATTTGCATCGATAATTCGTTGATTAATTATTTCTGCATTATTTTTGATATCGGGTGGTAGTTTTTCAAATATTTCATCCGGCAAATTTACTAAAAATATTTTATTTTGAGTTGCTAAAACTTCTCTTTTGGGAAAAGTTAACGTCAAACATCTGCTTAAATAATTGGGAATACCAAGTTTAGTAAAATATTCTTGTGTTTGTTTATCTCTGCAACCGATAGTTTCATTTTTAAAGTAAGAAGGGTTGTATCTTAAAAATTTAAAAATATTATTCAGTGCCCAGGGAGTTATATGTGTACCGACATATACAGGTGTTATTCTGTTGTTAGGTAAAAAAGTATAACTGTTAGAAAACCAACCTTGCATTATCGTATAAGCCGGAACATTGTCATAATTGCCAAGATTATCTCTGTCAAAATTTATAATATTATTGTCAGGATAGAGCTTTTTAATTAAATTTAATGTTGCAATGCTTTGTACATAGTCGCCGAGATTTACACCATATTGTGATGGAGTGTCTATATAATCATATCTAAAACTGATAAAGTTATTAAATGTGTCGTTCTGGTTATTATTTTGATAAAAATTATTGTGCGTAAAATGGAGAAAGTAATTATTTTTAATGGAATCTGTTAATATATTTTGTTGTTTGATTTCTTTAGGCTCAATTTTGATATTTATTTTTCTTTTAAACTTAAGTTTTAAGCCGGATAATCTGACAACTTTATGATTATTTTCATTTTTAACAGAAAATATTTTTTCAATTAATTTCAATATAGATTCTCCTGTTGTTTGAAGGTATTGTTAAACCTGCTTGTTTTAACTGCGTAATATACATGTAGTTTTTATAAAAAGTATATATTAAACAAAACAAACTTAATATTAAATACGTACTTTTTTACAAAAATATATATTTTATATACTTATGTGTTTAGCGTAAGTGATTTAACATAATTTAAAAGGTTATGTTATGAACAATAAACAGTTATTAGGAAAACGTATTAAAGAACTCAGAAAAGCAGCAAATCTTACTCAGGAAAAATTAGCTGAGCTTATTGATATTGAAACAGGCTCATTAAGCGGTATTGAAAGCGGAAGACATTTCCCTTCTCTGCCGACTCTGGAAAAGATTGCACTTAACCTTGATGTGGAATTAAAAGCACTTTTTGAATTTAAACATCTTGTTTCCGTTGAAGAAATGAAAATCGCCATTGTAAGAAATATAGATAAAATCGACAAAGAGCAGATTAGTTTTATTTATAAATTTGTTGAGAATTTTAAATATTAATTTTCAATAAGATGTTTTGTTATATTTCGCAATATGTTTAGCCAAGTGTTTTAAACAATTAAAGTAAAAATTTGGGGGTTAATATAAAATTTATATTAGTTTACAATTTACTTGTAAACGGCAAATTTTTAGATTTACAATGTTTATGTTGTCATAAACCTAATTTGGATTTTTATTATGGAAACTAAAAACAATACTTCGTATATTCCTGTAACAGCTGCGGCAGGTGCCGTCGGCGGAGCTTTTTACGGTTTTAAACATCCGGGAGAAAAATCCTGTTTAAAAATTTCAAAATTAACCCCTACCATAATAGACACAATGACAGAATATAAAGATTCTTTTAATCTTGAAACAGCTAAAATAGCTACAGCAGAAGGAAAACTGCAGCTTAACGAATATTCAAAAGCAGAAAATATAGTTAACAGTATCAGCGAGGTTATTGAAAAAGAGCAAAAGGTCAAAGAAGTTTTGAATACACCTTTTGAACAAAGGACTACAACTCTGAAAAGTGCAACAAAAGAGGCTAATGCTTTAAGACCTAAAATGTATAAAGCATTTTTGGAGATGACAGCGGATTTTCAAAATAAATTAGTAGAACTGAATATTTTTGATAAAGAAAAGTTTTTTGCTGCAACCAAAGAGGCAAAAGGCAAGGCGGTTGCTGTGTGGAAGGAACTTTCCAAAGGAGCTGCAAAAGGTCTTGCCGTCGGTGTTACCGCAGGTGCAGCTCTCGGGTATTGGCTGAATTCAATTACGAAAAATAAACCGGAAACTAAGTAAATTCTGCATTAATCAATATCAATAGGTGAGCGGTTGATTGCGTCGATTGCAGCACGAGCATTTTGTACAAGCTCCTCTGATACATTCGGGATTACGGTTAACTGCCTGAGTACATCAATCGTGCGTTTAAAACAGCGTACAATATCACCTTCACCCGATGGAACCTGTTCAATGAGTTCGTCCCATTCACCGCCGTTTACCCAGTATTCAATTAGCGGAGAGTAGTACGAGTTGATATACATTTCTGTTTCTATATCGCAATCACGCTGCAAAATAGTCAACCTGCGTCTTATGTCTTTTATTTTGTTTAATGCTTTTCTTGAGCCTTTGCTTATTGGAATTTCGGGGTAAACATCCGCTCTTAAGTCTTCTGTTGTTATTGCACAGATGACCGAGGCAAGTTCATCAACTTTAAGCGTATCAAGCACACCGCTGAAGATTATTTCCGCAAGGAACAACTCGTTTTCAGCACGGATTGCACCTATTGTCAGTCCTTTTTCGTTGGGGTAATTGTTTTCCAGATAACCTGCTTTTTCAAGGGCGTAAGTATGGTTCAAAAATTTACGCCAGTAAATGTCTTTTTCGTATTCAATAGTTTTTTCCAGCTTAACTGCACGTTTTTGAAAACGGTCTAATAGTTCTGCCTGTTTCATGTGCTTGCGGTACAATTTGCAGGTATCGCATTGATAAGACTGTACCTTGTGTAAAAGTTCTTTTGTCTGTATTTCAAAATTTTTAAAATATTCCACATTGTCGGGTTTTTTCTTATTCATTTGTTTGCGCAGTACTTTGACTGTTTTTCTTTGTTCCACGTATGTGTTGCGCAATTTGTTATATTCAAACATGTCTTTTGTTGTTCTGTTGAACAGACATTTAAACGCTTTAATATTGTCTATTTCGTTGTTAAGCTCCTGCTGCTGTTTCATTAAAGGCGTGAGTCTTGTTGTGGAGGAATAGTAGCCGAAACTTTTCAATATAAGCTCTTTTGCTTCCTCTAACGTAAAGCGTTGCAGCAGGTTCACAACCATTGAATATGTCGGAGAAAATCTGCTTTCTAACGGGTTTGCGTCACTTGTGACAAGTTCCGCTACTTCTTCCGGAGATTGGAACGCCGTACCGACAACTATCACATAGCCTATTTCATCCATTCCTCTGCGGCCGGCTCTGCCTGACATTTGTAAAAATTCGCTCGGGGTAAGCATTCTGTGACCGGAATCCGTACGTTTTGAAACTGCGCTGATAACCGTTGAACGTGCAGGCATGTTTATACCTGCAGCGAGCGTTTCTGTTGCAAAAACAACTTTTATCAAACCTTTTTGGAACAGTTTTTCAATAAGCACCTTCCAACCCGGCAGCAGTCCTGCATGGTGTGAGGCTACGCCGCATAATACGTATTCAAGGTGTTTGTTATTGTATAAATACGGGTTTTCCGCAAGATATTCGTCTACAATACTTTTGATTTCTTTTTGTTCTTCCGGCGTGGTAAGACAAAGTCCTGCGCATTTTTCCATTTGCTCATCGCATTTTTTGCGTGAAAACGTAAAATAAATTGCGGGCAGCATATTTTTTTTATGCAAAACCGAAACAACATCTTTGGCAACCTGACGTTGCGGCATTTTTCCACGTCTGCCAAAGTATTTTGCTTTTGACTCGGGTTTGATTTTTTTATTAAGTTTGCCGTCCGGTGTAAGCAAAGGCAGGATATCATTCGGTTTTGACGAATCATAGTAATAATATCTTAAAGGAACGGGTCTAAAATCCGTATAAACAAGTTCTGTCCTCGAATGTACCGTATTAATCCAGTCCGTAAGCTGTTGAGAGTTTGCAACAGTCGCTGAAAGAGCAATAATTTGAACATTTGTCGGACAATAAATAATACTTTCTTCCCAGACAGTGCCTCTTTGCTCGTCATTCATATAGTGAACTTCGTCCAGCACTACATAACGTACATCTTTCAGGTTGTCCGATACAGAACCGAAGTTTGTACCGTATAGCATGTTTCTGAAAACTTCCGTGGTCATAACAACAATTTGGGCATCTCTGTTGATGGAAGTATCGCCTGTCAAAAGACCTACTTTATCTGTGCCGTATTTTTCCGAAAAGTCACTGTATTTCTGATTAGACAGGGCTTTTAAAGGTGTTGTGTAGAAGATTCTGTGACCTTCGTTGAGGGCTTTGTGTATTGCCATTTGAGCAATACAGGTTTTGCCTGCTCCTGTCGGGGCACAAACTACAACACTTTTACCGTTGTTTATATGAAACAGTGCTTCTTCTTGAAAATCATCCAGTTTAAAATCAAATTTGTATTCGGGCATATATCTTCCAACTTTTTAACTGTGTTATATATATAATGCCACATAAATAACAGATTTAAACTACCTTATATCATTTTATTTTCAATGATTTTACTGTTGAGCTTGAGGCTGGGACAGTTGTTGTGCTCTCTGTTGTGAGTGCTCTTGAGCTTTTTGATACTGAAGCTCAAGCTGTCTTTTCAGTTGTTCAACCTGCTGAGGGTTTACGTTTAATGTTCTTTCCTGTGTTTTGTTCTGAGGATTAAAAGAGTCTTCAATTGCTTTTAATTGTTCCTGCAAAACAGCATATTCATTTGTACATGTTGAAGCAGTTGTTGTATTAATTGTATTTTTAAAATCCGCTACAAATTGTTTAATGTCATTTTTTGCCTGCAACGAACCGTCATTAGCTGCATTCTGGTATATTACACCAAGAGATTCCGTTAAATTAGTCAATGCTTTGCATTTGTCCATAGAGGTATCGTTGCCCTGAACAATTGCCATACATTTATTGTGAACCTTGTATATTTTTTCCATTTCAGAACTGCCGGTCGGATAGGCAACGCCGTCATATATTTCAAATGCCGGTACATATTTTGATTCTACAAAATTTATGCATTTTTTTGGATTTTGGGCATTACTCCAGTATATTCCGAAGCCTATAGCTCCAACTATAAGTATAACAACAATAATACCGAGTGTTTTTAATATAATATTATTTTGCATAAGTAAGCTCCTTTTTTTATATGTTCAGCTTGATTATAACTTTTTTGACCTCAGGTTGTCAATTTTGGAACTGTTATGGGGTATAAAATTTAAAATTAAGATTTTTTTGTGCAAAATTCTTTGTGCATGGTAAAATTGGTATAAATAAATTAGACTTGAGGAATTTTTATATAATGATAGATTTACTTTTAAAACTTTTGGGGGATCCTAACCAGAAAAAAGTTAAAAAAATGATGCCCATAGTAGAACATATTAACAAGCTCGAACCTGAAATGGAAAAGCTTACGGATGAACAGTTAAGGGCTAAAACAGAAGAATTTAAAGAACATTTAAGAAACAGGGAATACTCAACTGACTTTAAAAAAGACAGAGAACTTGAGAAAAAAGCTCTTGATGAAATTTTACCCGAAGCCTTTGCCGTTGTCAGAGAAGCAGGTAAACGTGTTTTAAACATGCGTCATTTTGATGTGCAGCTTATAGGCGGCATATTTTTGCATAACGGTCATATTGCGGAAATGAGAACAGGTGAAGGTAAAACTCTTGTTGCTACTTTGCCTGCTTACCTCAATGCTCTTACCGGCAAGGGGGTACATGTAATCACGGTTAATGATTACCTCGCAAAACGTGACAGCGAGTGGATGGGCAAGATTTATAAATTTTTAGGCTTAACAGTAGGTGTTATACTTTCAAATCAGGGTCGTGACCCGTACGAATTTGAACGCAAGAAAGCAGCTTATGCCTGTGATATTACATACGGAACAAATAATGAGTTCGGGTTTGATTATCTCAGAGATAACATGGCAGGCAGCCTCGATATGCTGGTGCAGCGTCCATACAACTATGCGATTATCGATGAAGTCGATTCTATTTTGATTGATGAAGCAAGGACTCCGCTTATTATCTCCGGACGTCTTGAACAATCTGCGCAGTTGTATCAAACAATGTCAAAAATTGCGCCGCAATTAAAGAAAAATGTGGATTATGAGGTTGACGAAAAAAATAAAAACGTAATTCTGTCAGAAGAAGGTATAGATAGAGCAGAAGAATTACTGGGTATCGAAGACCTTTTTGATGTGCATACTCAATACGCACATCACCTTCTGCAAGCATTGAAAGCAAAAGAATTGTATCAAAAAGATACCGACTATGTAATCAAAAATGGTGAAGTTATTATTGTTGACGAATTTACCGGTCGTTTAATGGAAGGCAGACGCTGGTCCGATGGTTTGCATCAGGCTGTTGAAGCTAAAGAAGGCGTGGAAATTCAGGATGAAACACAAACTCTTGCCAGCATTACTTTCCAGAATCTGTTCAGACTTTATCCTAAACTTGCCGGTATGACAGGTACGGCAATGACGGAAGAAGCAGAGTTCGGTAAAATTTATAACCTCGAGGTTACAACAATTCCGACCAACAAACCCGATATCAGAATAAATCTTCCCGATGTCGTTTATAAAACGCAAAAGCAAAAATATATAGCAGTTGTAGAAGAAATTTTGCAAATGCATAAACTCGGCAGACCTGTTCTCGTCGGTACAATCAGTATTGATAAATCAGAATATCTTTCTTCGCTTTTAAAGGCAAAAAATATTCCTCATAATGTGCTAAACGCAAAACACCACGAAAAAGAAGCGTATATTATTGCACAGGCAGGTCGTTACGGTGCAGTTACCATAGCAACAAACATGGCAGGTCGTGGTACCGATATTCTGTTAGGCGGCAACCCTGAATATCTTGCAAAAGAAGAACTCGATAAAAAGGGCATAACTCCTGAGCATCCCGATTATGAAAAATTAAGAGATGAAGCTTTAAAAGCGGCAAAAGCTATTACCGAGGCAGAACACGAAAAAGTTGTTAAAGCAGGCGGTTTGCACGTAATAGGTACAGAAAGACACGAGTCAAGACGTATCGACAACCAGTTGAGAGGGCGTGCCGCAAGACAGGGCGACCCCGGTTCAACAAGATTCTTCCTTTCTCTGGAAGATGATTTGATGAGAATCTTCGGCGGACAGCATATTATTAATCTTATGAACACTCTTAAAGTCGAAGAAGATATGGCTATTGAGTCCGGCTTGATAACAAGACAAATCGAAGCTTCACAGCGAAAAGTAGAAACTTATCACTTTGATATAAGAAAAAGCGTACTTGAATATGATGATGTAATGAATATTCAAAGAGAAAAATTTTACCAGCAAAGACGTCGTGTACTCAAAGGCGAGAATCTTACAGCCGATATTTACTATATGATTGAGTGTGAAATAGACAGAATTATAAAAAGTTATATTTCTCCCGGACAAAATCCTCAGGAATACATTTATGATGATATGCTCGGCATGGTAAAAGAGATTCATTCGCTTGTTCCTCAGCTTAATTATCTTGAAGTAAAGGATTTTCAAGGGTTAAGTTATGAATCTGTTTTTGAAAAACTTAAAAAACTGGCTGTTGATGCTTACAGAGAGCATGAAGAAGACACAATCAGATTCTATAACGATATTCAACAGCAGTATGAAAACGTTTTTGAACCTGAAGAACCGTTCTCAGATAATAACGTGATGAGGCATATTGAAAAAGATATATTGCTGCGTGTGGTTGATAACAAATGGATTGACCACCTGCATAATATTGATATGCTGCGTGACGGTATCGGTTTAAGAGCTTACGGTCAAAAGGATCCTCTTATTGAATATAAGCGTGAAGCTTATGATTTGTTTAATAATATGATGCATGATATTCAATCTGAAACGGTTAAATATTTGTATAGAACAAGATTCGGCGTGCAGATTGTGAACAGACGTGATGATGAAGTGATAGACACACAACTTTCTCAGGCCGCACAAACATTTCAAGCCCCATCAGAGGAAGAATCTAAACAGGTTAATTCGCCGGTGCGTAATGCAAATAAAATCGGCAGGAATGACCCCTGTCCTTGCGGAAGCGGTAAAAAATACAAAAATTGCTGCGGAAAAGGAGATTAAATTTTGCTGCAGATTATAAAATAGCTATTGCCTGAAGGGGAAAATATTTAAGGAAATTGTAAGCCTGATAAGGCATGGATGAATATTATGCTTTTAATATTTAATTTTTAAGGGATAAAAATGCAGGTAAGTTTCAGCAGAACCGTAAATACACAGCCGACATCAACTCATAATGTTAACAGAACCAAAAAAGCTTTGTCTACGACCTCCGCATGGTTTGCTTTTGGTGTAGGATTGGATTGTGTGGGCAGAAATTGTACTGTATTTAAGTCCCCGGCAAAAAATTCATTGCTTATAAATTCAGTTATATCTTCAGCTGCCGGTTTGTACGCATTTTTTTCTAAAGATAACCGCTAAATTGTCGTGTTTTTTGTATTAAAAAATATTTTTTGCGCTAAAATTATCGGTCTGCAACACTTCACAAGTTGCTATACATGTAGTAAAATATAAATAGAAGGGTTTTCATCTGATATAGTAAGCAGACGTTAAGGCATAAGGGACAAAGGTGTGTTGATTAACAGTTTTACAAATTCTTTTTCTACTCCGCTTAGAGAAAGACAAAAACAAAGAGATGATTTAATTCAAAAGAATTATAATCATATATACGCACACGAGCTTGCACATAAAGCAGCAGGCGGGTCTTTTGCAGGAGCTATTTCTATTGAAACGAACTCGGACGGGATTCCTGTTGCGGGGCATGTACCTATAAAAATGCCTGTTTTGGACAAGAATAACCCTCAAAAAACTATTGATCACGCTAACACCGTGATAAAAGCAGCAATGGCACCTTCTGATCCTTCTTCTCAGGATTATAAGGTTGCCGCAGAGGCTGCTGATATAAAATCACAGGCTGAAGCTCTTAAGTCTAAAAACGGCAGTAAATTGAATGTCATTGCTTAATTTTTTATAGAATTTTGCTGAATTGCCGTGTTTTTTTACGGTTAATATATTGTGCATGTATAAAGTGCTTTGTTATTTAATATTATTTGGCACTTGACGTTTCATAAGTTTCAAATGCTCTGTAGGAACTTCTGACAAGTCCTGAGGCAACAATTTGTTTTATGCCGGCATTGTTTGCAAGTTCTTGTACAACTTTAAAATCTTTCGGTGTATAATATTTTTCCACCTCAAGATGTCTTTTAGAAGGCTGCATATACTGCCCGACCGTGACTATATCACAATTTACATCAGATAAATCCTTAAAAGTTTGCTCAAGTTCGTCAAAAGTTTCTCCCAGCCCGACCATTAGACCTGATTTTGTAATCATATCAGCATTGCGTTCTTTTATATGTTTTAAAAAGTTAAGAGAACGTTCATACTGCGCTAAAGGTCTTGCTTTGGAATATAATCTTTGAACAGTTTCTATATTATGGTTAAAAACATCGGGGCTTGCGTCGACTACAATGTCAATTAAATCTTCAATACCTTCAAAATCAGGCGTTAAGACTTCTATTTTTATGCCGGGTATAAGTCTTTTGGTTTCAACGATTACCTGTGCAAACATATCCGCACCTTGCAGCGGTAAATCGTCACGGGTTACAGAGGTTATGACAGCATATTTAAGCCCCAGTTCTTTTATCGCCCGTGCAACTTTTGACGGCTCCTGTTTGTCTACGGGTTCCGGGGTGCCGCCGGAAATATTGCAAAAACGGCAATTTCTTGTACATATATTGCCGAGAATTAAAAAAGTGGCGGTGTTTTTTGCGTAACACTCAGCTTTGTTCGGGCATCGTGCAGCTTCACATACGGTATTTAAGCATTTGTCTTTTAAGATAGAGCGGACTAATTTTGTTTTTTCTGTATCGACAATACCCCGCTTTAAGTAATCAGGTAAACGTTTTCTCTCCATAGTTTTAAGTGTAGCGCATAAAAATAAAATTGAAAAGCCGCAGGGGATTTTATCAGAGTTTTAAAATTGCTTTTACGATTTCATTTTTTTCTGACAGAATTTTAAAAATTGTTTCCGGTGCTTTTTTTACAAGCTGCATTTTTGCCATTGTTTCATATTGATGTTTTAGTCCTGCAAAGTATTCTTTGCCGACAAGTATGATTTGTTTAAATTTGTTTTCTTCGCTGTGAACATTGTAGCGGATTATTGTTGCAGCTTCTTGAAGTGTTGTTGTTCCGCCGGGGAAGAAAACAAAATTGTCTGCTACTTTTGTGAACTTTATAATTCTTTCCGCTTCTGATGAAGCTTTGCCTATGATTACGCAGTCTTTAAGATTTTCATCCCCCCACAGCGGTTTTACTATTATGGCAAGGTTCTGGACGGGTTTGCCTTCAAGATTGACTGCAGAAGCCTCTTTTGCTGCATTATAAGCCGCCCCCATAATTCCGTTTGTGCCGCATCCGGTCACTATGTTGTAGCCGTTTTTGACAAGCTCTTTTGTTGTTTGTGAGCATAACTCCATATACTCCATTAACGGTTCTGTTGTTTTGGAGCTTCCCAGTATTGCAACAGTTTTTTGTGTTTGCTGCGGCTTTGTGTATTTTGTGTCTAATGACGGAATGTCTTTGAATATGTCTACGGCTAAATTATTCATAGTTTTATTAAACCATGAATATTAATAATATTTATATATTTTTGATTTATGCTATAATTCTTTTGTAATGGATAAGAAATCTCTCAGTATTAGCACACAAAATAAGTTAATCCTGTTAGGGTTGGTAGTCAGCACTG
>CALUSA010000058.1 GCA_944323275.1 Candidatus Gastranaerophilales bacterium | reverse complement strand
GGACCGACGAGGCTCGAACTCGCGACCTTCTGCGTGACAGGCAGACACTCTAACCAAACTGAGCTACGATCCCAATTTATTCTGTTTTCAACTTGGAATGTAGCTCAGTTTGGTTTTTAATCTAAAACCGTTCGCTTTCGCTCACTGCGGGAGCTACGATCCCAATTTATTCTGTTTTCAACTTGGAATGTAGCTCAGTTTGGTTTCTAATCTAAAACCGTTCGCTTTCGCTCACTGTGGGAGCTACGATCCCAATTTATTCTGTTTTCAAATCGGATTACCATGTCCGTGAAATAATTATAAAATGCTAAATTTTAATTTTCAATAACTTTATTCAAAAAATTATTGTCAATTTTTATATCAATTCTGTATAATTGCATTAGATAGTATTATTGGAGATATGATGAATAAATTATCAGTATTATTTTGCACCCTGATTATATCTGTTGTTTTTACTTTGCCTGCTTGTGCAGCGCAGAAAATTAAGGTTAATGCCCTCACTCCGTTTAATTCACTGGATCCGACGGATAAAATGAAGGTTATTACCCTTGAGCGAGTTGAATTTGATAACGGCATTGTTTTTGAAGACGGAACAGTGGTATATGGCGATATTATTGATGTAAAGCAGCCTAAACGTGCCAAAAGAAATGCATCATTTAAATTTAAGCCGACTTCATATCTGTACAACGGTCAAACATATACTGTAAATGATCCTGAGTTTATTGCAAAATATGTTGAATATAAGGAACTCAATAAGGCTGAGCTTGCTACTTCTGCTGCAGCAACTGCAGGCGGCATTATATTTCACATACCATTGCTTTCCGAAGGTGTTTCTTTTGTAAAAGGTGTTATAAAAAATCCGGAAGACAATCGCTTTAAATCCGGTGCCGTACAGGTTTACAAAGATTCGCCGCTTTCTTATATAGAAGAAGGAAAAGATATAGATATTCATGAAAACACCATGTTCATATTGAAATTCAAATCATCAGACCTTGAGGATTTAGATGCGGAACAACCTGATGAAGAACAAGTTGAATCTCAAAATCAGTCTGAAACTGCCACGCCGGTCAATATTCCCGAACAGCCTGCTGACAAACAGATAAATATAGATAACTCACAACAATCCAACGATACAGTTGTGCCTGTTGTCCCGGCATCAGATGTTGGCAATGCAGCTGAGCACATTATTGCCGTTGATCCCGAAAAAGTTTTGCGTGAAGTTGAGTTAAACACCAAGTGAGAAGATGTTGTAAATTTCCTCGTCTGTGAGTTCCGTAATGATTTTTTCGCCTTCAAATACGGCAACATTAGCTAAATCTTTTTTGTTACTAATCATCTCATCAATTTTTTCTTCAAATGTACCTAAAGTAATGAAACGGTGAACCATTACATTTTTATCCTGACCGATTCTGTATGTACGGTCAGTTGCCTGATCTTCAACGGCAGGATTCCACCATAAGTCATAGTGTATAACATTTGTTGCCGCAGTCAGGTTAAGCCCTGTTCCGCCGGCCTTAAGCGAAAGTATCATAACATTTGAGTCTGAATTTTCCTGAAAATCTTTAATAAGTTCTTCTCTTTGAGTTCTGTTAAGTGAACCGTGGAAAAATAACGGATTTACGCCAAGTTCCTCATTTAAAATTGTACACAATATATTCCCCATTTCTTTATACTGTGTAAAAATAAGGGTTTTTTCATTATTTTCAAGTATTTGACCTGTTATTGAAACAAGTTTTTCAGCTTTACCGGAAACATCTTTTGATATATCTCCTGTTTTTAGATACTGGTACGGATGATTACAAATTTGTTTTAATGCGGTTATAAGCTTAAATATCATGCCCCTTCTGTTTATGCCGTTAAGTTTTGAAATGTCGGACATCAGGTTATCTAAAACGCTTTGATATAGTGCAGCCTGCGCCTTTGTTAGATAGCAGTACTCGTTTAATACAACTTTATCCGGCAGGTCGGAGATAATTGATTTATCAGTTTTTAAACGTCTTAAAATAAATGGAGAAATTGCAAGCCTTAACTTTTCAGCACGATTAGTCTGTTTGAATTTTTCTATTGGAATTGCGTAACTTTTTTGGAAATCACGTATTGTACCAAGATATCCCCTGTTTATAAAATCAAATATGCTCCATAATTCCGTTAATTTATTTTCTACAGGCGTACCTGTCATTGCTATTTTGGTATCAGCCTTAATTTGTTTTACGGCTTGAGTTTGAGATGTGTCAGGATTCTTTATGTTTTGAGCCTCATCAATTATAAGCATTGACCATTTTGCTTTTTTAACTTCTTCTATATCAATCCTAAGTATTGCGTAAGTTGTAATGATAACATCTGCTGTTTTATCAAGTTTTCTTTCAATACCGTGATAAATTGAAGTTTTTAGCTGCGGGGCAAAGTTTTTTATCTCCTTAACCCAGTTGCCAAGCAGAGTAGTAGGGCAAACAACGAGAGCAGGATTTTTAAGGTTATCGTTTTCCTTTTCTTTTAACAAGAAGCTTATAACCTGAATAGTTTTACCTAACCCCATGTCATCAGCCATACAACAGCCGAAACCTTTGTGAATATTTGTATAAAGCCATTTGAAACCACGTTCCTGATATGGTCTGAGTACACCTTTTAAAGATTCCGGCGGCGGAACTTCTTCGGTCTTGGTCAGGTCTTTTAATATATTTGCAAATGCTTCATCATAATCAAAGTCATAGTCATCCATTTGTGATGATAAAGCTGCATGGAGTATTTCCATTTTGTTTTTATCCGTGATTTTGGGATGTTTTACTTTTTCGATTAATTTTGCATTTTCTTCTCTGTCAATAAGCACGTAATGGTTTTTGTATTTTATCAAGCCGTTTGCATTTTTGGTAAGTTCTTCATATTCTTCAACCGATAGTTTGTCGTCACCAATTGCTATTGTATATGAGAACTCGAACATATCATTTAATGAAGACACCGAAGTTCCGTTAGAGGTAATAATATCACGCAATTCAGCAGTTCTTGCTGCTTTTACACGTGCATTTATTGATGCTCTCGGTGTCACAATATTATCTATGCCTTCAGGTAAGATTACGTCAATAGAGGCTTTTTGCAGGTAGTATGAGATTTGAGCAATAATCTTATAAACCTCGTTAAGGTTCATATTAAGTTCAAACTGGTGCTCCTCAGCAAAGAAATCTTCTAACTCAGGATAGTATCTGGCAACATAAGTAAGCTGTTTTTCAATCAAATCGACAACTTCCTGATTTGTGTAGTTATCAAAATGTTCGGTTTCATCGTAGATATGTTCAATGCGATGTTTTTCGTTTGTATGTTTGTTTTTAACGTTTATTTTAAGCTGATAAAGCTCGTCTGTAAGTTTTAATATCTCAAATTCCGGCAATATGTTATATTTGCCTATATATATTTCATCCAGCCATTCTGATATGGCAAGTGCAAGATCTAAGCCTTTAAAAAACCTTTTGTTAGATGCATGTTTTATAAAATAAACAGCTGATTTGCCGTCTTTGAACTTAGTCGACTTAATGTGCAGAAAATCAAAGATAATATAGTTTAAAAAGCTGTCAATTAGCTTGTTTATATCGTATTTGCCCGAATTTGCAATAAAGTCAGCCGGTATTTCGTTTTTAATTGTATTGATAGCAAGAGTAACCTCTTTGCTGTTTTTATAAATCTCATATTTTATTTGGAAAATTGTATCAGATTCTTTGACAACAGGTATAAAATGGAGCTTTTCAACTATTTTCATTATTGTATATACAAACTTATTTAAGTAGTTGAAGCTTTCGGAACCGCTTTCAAAATTAAGAATTTCGTTAAAACTGGCAAAATATTCAAAGATAAGATTTTGTTTAATAACATAACCTATCATGTCTTTAGTTTCACCATTTGCGGTAATTTCTTTAATTTCCGAGCGAAAACGATATAAAGAACCCTTTGATTTTGCATAAAAATCAAAATTGTTTGTTGGTGTAACAAAAAAATCACCGTTTTCTAACAAATAAAAGTCTGTATTTCTTAGCGGTGTGTTTTTGCCGACAAAAGCGTCCTCAAACTCATCTTCAAAAATTTGATAAATCGTACTGAGCTGTAGTCTGAAATCTTTATTCTCTAACCCGACCGGATTTTCCGTAAGGTTTAAAAACAGTTCATCAATATTATTCTTTTTTATATTTAATGACATAACCACCTGCTAATGTTTCCGCTTTGCCGTTAAATTAACGTTTAATATATATTCTTTTATCCCAATTGATAGTTTATTATAGCAAAAACATAAAATTATTTAAAACAAAAAATAGATTTGCTTTAAATTATCCTTCACTCATTTTTGCTAAAGATTTTGGGAATTTACGAAATAATTGGCATTGTCTGCAACAAAGCATAAAAAATTAACTAAACCTAAACTTTTATATAAATAAAATTTTAATATTATGTTTGGCGTTAATAAATCTGTTTCAAAGGTATAAAAAAGCAGTGACTTTTAATAAAAATCACTGCTTTTTATATTGTAGAAATCTTGAATTAAGCATTAACTGCTTCGTTTTCAACAACTCTTGAACCTTTTACAGCTTCAACAATTGCGCTTGCTGCAGCAATCATTTCGATTTCTGAGTTCAATTTGTTAACGCAAGAACCAACGCCAACTGCACTCGCACCTGCTGCTATTGCCATAGGAACAGTTGTTGTTGTTAATCCTGATGCTGTCATAACCGGTATATCAATGTTTCTGACAAGCTCTATAGTGTTTGCTATTGATACTTGAGCAGTTTCTAATAATGCTCTTGCACCTTCTGCTGTTGTGTGGACAGTAGCAGCACCTTCTGTTTGGATTAAATCAATATTTAACGCTTCTAATTCTTTGGCAAGTGCAATTTGAGAAGCAATATCAATGTGACCGGGAACTGTAACGCAAACAAAAACACTTGATTTTCCAATTAAAGCTAGTGTTTCTTTAACGATATCGAGAATTTCTTCTGCAGACATTCTCATACCTTTTTTGTATAAAGCGTCAAAGTTGCCTACTTCGATAGCGTCAGCACCTGCATTTACAGCCATTGCTAAATCCTGAGGAACTATTGAAGAAACAAATACGGGCAGTGAGGTGGTTTCTTTAGCCATTTTAATTATTTCTTCTTTAGCTGCTACGTCTACAGCACTTGCACCGGCTTTATCAGCAGCGATAACAACATTTCTTACTCTTTCAATATCAAAATTGTCAATGCCAGCAATAATTTTTACCGCTTTTTTAGCTTCTAAATCTTTTCTGAAGGATGTAATTCTTTTCATCTTAAACTTTACCTTTCTATATTATTCTTCTTCATTGTTGTTTTCTTGAGGAGTTATATCAAGCATGCTTTGCTGAACCGAGTTGTCAACCGGAGTTTCCGCTTGAGGCGAAATTTCGGCACCTTCCGCTATCTGCTCGTCCGAATCAGGGTCTACGATTTTGTTAATTGTACAAACCATATCACCTTCAGCGAGGTTCTGAATTTTAACACCGGTAGCCGGTCTGCCCTGACGTGATATGCAGTCAGCCTTAATTCTTGATACAACACCGTTTTGTGTTACCACCATAATTTCATCTTTTTCTTCAACTATAGTCAGAGCGACAAGTCTTGAGGCTGAAGATTTAAATTTGGTAGCGATAAGTCCGATGCCGCCTCTGTTTTGAGGTCTAAATTCTGAAAGCTTAGAACGTTTGCCAAAACCGTCAGATGTTACAACCAGAAGGTCTGCATCATAATCTCTGGGTACTATGTCACAACCTATGATTTTGTCGCCTGTTCTGAGTTTCATTGAGTTTACGCCTCGAGCACTTCTGCCCAGCGGTCTTAAATCGCTAATCGGGAATCTTATTGCCATACCGCAAGAAGTACCGATAATTACTTCGTCGTTGTCCTGAGCCTGTTTTACCCAGCACAGCGTATCGCCTTCTTCCAGACCTATTGCAATTATGCCGCTTTTTCTGATATTTTCAAAGTTATCAAGCCCGATTCTCTTAATATAACCTTTTTGCGTAAGCATAATGAGGTTAGAGGCTGACTTAAAGTCGCTTACAGGTACAACTGCAGTGATTTGTTCATCCTGTTCAAGCGGCAGAACATTTATAATCGGCAAACCTTTTGCCTGACGACCGCCTTCAGGGAATTCATATACGTTCAAGCTGTAAACTGTTCCCTTAGAGCTGAAGAACAATACTTTATCGTGCATCATTGCTGTGAAGAAGTGTTCAACATCATCGTCTTCTTTTGTTTTTATGCCGCCTTTGCCTCTGGTTGCACGGTTCTGGCGTTCAAATGTGTCGAGGGCAATTCTTTTTAAATATCCCTGACGGGTAATAAATACAGCCATCGGAACATTAGGAGTCAAATCTTCAATTGTCATTTCATCCGCTTCCGGAACGATTTGAGTTCTTCTGTCGTCGCCGTATTTTTCTTTATCTTCTCTTAACTCGTCTTTGATGATATTAAGAACTTTCTGTCTGTCAGCGAGTATTGCCTCGTATTCTGCAATTTTCTTTTTCAGTTCTTCGTATTCTGATTTAATTTTGTCCTGTTCCAATCCTGTTAAGCGTCTTAATTGCATTTCAAGTATTGCGTTAGCCTGATCGGCATCAAGTCCGAACCTGCTCATCAATCCGGTACGTGCTTCATCTGTAGTTTTGGATTTTTTGATTAAGTCTATGACTTCATCAAGGCTACCTAATGCAATTAACAAACCTGCTAAGATGTGTGCTCTGATTTTAGCTTTTTTAAGGAAGAAGATTGTTCTTCTTGTAACAACTTCTACCCTGTGTTCAACAAACTCGTTCAAAACCTCGTAAAGGTTCATCAATCTGGGCTGTTTGCCGACAAGTGCAACCATGTTCACACCGAATGTTGTGCTCAACTGGGTGTATTTAAACAGGTTATTTTTAACAACCTCGGGTTTTGCGTCACGTTTGAGTTCGATAACGATTCTCATACCTTCACGGTCAGACTCGTCACGTAAGTCTGAAATACCGTCAATTTTTTTATCCCTAACAAGTTCTGCTATTTTTTCTATTAACATAGCTTTGTTAACCTGATACGGAATTTCAGTAACAATGATAGCAGTTCTGCCCTGACGTCCGCCTCCGCCCGGAATTTCTTCAAACTGAGCAACGGCTTTCATTTTAATGGAGCCTCTGCCTGTTGTATAAGCCTGTTTAATATCCTGCAATCCGACTATAGTAGCTGCTGTAGGAAAGTCAGGACCTTTGATGTGTTCCATCAAGCCTTCTACCGTAATATCCGGATTGTCAATTAAAGCTATTGTACCGTCTACAACTTCACATAAGTTGTGAGGCGGAATGTTTGTAGCCATACCAACGGCAATACCGGACACACCGTTTAACAATAACATCGGCAGCCTTACCGGCAATACGGCAGGTTCCTCAAGTGAACCGTCGAAGTTCGGTGTAAAGTCAACAGTTTCGCAATCTATATCCGCAAGCATTGACTGTGTTATTTTGTGCATTCTTGCTTCAGTATAACGCATTGCGGCAGCAGAATCGCCGTCAACCGAACCAAAGTTTCCATGCCCGTCAATTGTCTGGTATCTTGTTGAAAAATCCTGAGCCATACGTACTAAAGATTCATAAACGGCACTGTCACCGTGCGGGTGGTATTTACCGAGAACTTCACCGACGATTCTGGCACTTTTCTTAAAAGGTTTGTCAGGGGTCATTCCAAGTTCGTTCATGGCGAACAAAATACGTCTGTGAACTGGTTTTAGACCATCTCTTACATCAGGCAGCGCACGTCCGACAATTACTGACATAGCATAATCGATGTAGGAACGTTTCATTTCATCTCTAATATTTACCGGTACTATTTTTCCGTCTTCAAATAAATTTTGCTGGCTCAATTCTCCACCCCTAGTTTAATATATTGATATCTCATCTACACTTAGATTTTAGCATAAACAAGGAATGGTGCAAATTATTAATCATTTTGAGCAAAGTTAAAAATTTTGAATACTTTATTTTTTTCTTTTTGTAAAAACTTTGTTGTTACTCCGCAGAGTTCTCCTGATAAATCATACTCTTTTATGGTATATGCCGTATCATAATATATGATTTCTCTCTGTTTCACAGGGTTGTTTGTATAGCTGTAATAGGTTGTTTCTTTTAATAATGTGCCGTTCTCATCACATTCAAGCTTAAAAACAAGTTTATTGTTTACGTAGCTTACAGTTTCTGTTGCTATTTTATTTTTGTTAAATTTTGTTCTTGTATTACGTCTAAATTTATGATTATATTTTTCTTCATAGCCAGAACCATCCGAATTTTTTACAACTCGAACAACAGATTTAACTTTTCCTTTTGTGTCATAATTTGTCGTTTTGGTTACATTACTTTTCCCTGAGTATTCAACACGTTTTGACGGTATTTTTTCTGCTGAAGGATAAAAATTAGTAAATACTTTTGTTCCATCTGGATATACAATTGTTTCCGATTGAAGATATACAAAAGGCACTGTTGATAATTCTTGGGTGGTAATTGAGTTGTCATCATTAATTACCGTTTGAAGGTTTGTTTGTTTATTGATGCTTTTATACAAAAATGAACTGTTATCATCCGTGCTTGAATGCAAGATTTGTTTATTTGTTTCAATCCTGCTTTCTATAAACTTGTCAAATGCAATTGCATTTCGTTGTTTGCTTATTAAATCATTCAGTATTTGTACGGCATCTTCCAGCGGTTTAGTGTTAATCTCGTTTTTTCTCATATTCCCTCGTGAATTGTTTATATATATAAAGTATTTTTTTGAGTGAAAAATGACATTTGTAGCAGACAATCTTTAATTTTTTACATAATTTAACAGCAATGCTTTAAATTTATTATTTATGTAACAAAATATGACTATTTTCTTATAAATTTATCAATCTTTAATATCCAAATGTTTTGTAAATATACAGATAAATAGTGGTGGTCAAAATATTCATAAAAGATGTGATTTAATGTTGTGGGTAAAAGCACAATTAAAATGAGGGTCAGTTAAACTAACCCTCATTTTTGTTTTTATTGTTACATTTACTTGTTAATCGGCTTAAATTTGCCGGAATTTAAGTATTGGATAACATCCTTTGAAAGGTCTGTACCGCCTGTAAAGATAACTCTGTAATCAAGAACAACATCTATTTTTTTGTCGGCGGCTACTGCCTTTGTTGCCTGAAGAATATTATTTTCTACTTCTTGAGCTCTTTTTAGCTTAAGTTTGTCAAATTCTTCACTTTTTGCTTTGAAATCTTTTTGAACCTGTTCTTCAAAATTCTTTTTGTTAATAGGTGAATCAATATTTTTATACTGCTTTTCCTTGTCCATTAAAAATTGTTGAAGTTCTAGATATTTGGTGTCAATTTCTTTGTATGCCTGTTTTGCATATTCATAATTGGATTCTACATCTTTATAGTTTACATAGCCTATTGTTTGAGCCTGTGAAGCCTGATTAGAAACAGTTAATGCAAATAAAGCCGTAACTGCAATTAATATAGCCTTGATTTTTTTCATAACATTTGTCCCCATCTGTAGTTTATATTGTTGTATATACATATTAATTAGATTTTAACAACAATTAAAACCAAAGACAAGAAAAATATATTGGTTGATATAATGATTATTAAGCAGTTATTGCTTCAAATTTATTGTCACAATCCGATTCATTGATATAACCCATTACTGATTTTGCATAAGCAAATTTATGCGGACTGCCGTTGTAGTTTACCAGGGCTTTATGTGTGTCGCCGCCTGCTGCATTGAGCTTTGCCTTAAAAAGGTAAGCCCCGAGTTTTAAGTTCAATTGCGGGTCTTTTCGCATAGCTGCTCTTAAATTATTTACATTTCCGTATTTATATAGCATTTCTCCAAAATTGCCGAGATTTAAAGACGGATTTTTTCTCTTGGCTGCAGCTATTTTTTCCCAGCTGCCGTACTTTTTGTATAGTTGTTTCATTTGCTTGTCATATATTTGCGGGCGCAAATACATGTCTTTTATAGAGATTGTTGTAAGCTGCATTATTCCGCTGCCATTGCCTGTAGGAACATTTTGTTTAAAATGCGTTTCTTGTTTGGCAATGCTGGCAATTATTATAGGATTTACACCTGTTTCATTTGCTGCATTCATTATCATGTCAGCCATTTTTTCAGAGTCTAAATTTTTTGGTGCCGCCGGATCATTTTTTATTATATCTAATACTGCATCATATTTTTGTTGCATAGCAGATTCTTGTTTTTTTGCTTCGGTAACTTCTTGATTGCGTCTGTTGATAGCTTTTGCCAGTAAATCAGCTTCTGCCTTAGTTTTAAAATCAGTACACACAAAAGTTGCATCTCGTGGAGCAACAAATTTAAAATCAGGTAAAGTAAACTTAAAATCGCCAAAATTTTTGACCATAGTGTTTAATTTTCTCCTCTTAAATTTTATCCAAATTTATACTCTCTATATATATAAATGATATATGTTTTAAAAAATTGATAGCATTGAACACAAATATTAAATAATATTAAAATAATTTATTCATCAATTTGTTTTTGTATCCAGCACATAATTAAATTAACAATATATTCTTTCTGTGCATCATTTAGCTCTGTGTTTAAAGGAAAACCATGCCATTTGTTAATACATTTTCTGCAGCAGGTGGCGGTTGCGTGCTGTGCTTTAAAAACAGGGTGATTGCGCATGGGAGTTTGTTTCCCGTCATTTATTATATTTGCGGGTGCAATTCTTTTTTCAACAAAATCAACAGCATGCTGCTTTATTGTTTCCAGTCCTTTTTCTTTAATATATACTTTATCTTTTGTGTTGAGTTTAAATCTGCTGCGAAATTGTGATTTTGATAATTTATTCAGAATGTCATCCACAATAAATAATACTCCTTCTTATTTTTATGATAAAATTATCTAAAAAAATATATAGGGATACAATAATGAATAGAATTTTAGTCACCGGCGGGGCAGGATTTATCGGAAATCATTTGTGCAGAAGGCTGTTAAAAGAAAACAATTATGTAATTTGTCTTGATAATTTTTTTACAGGTTTAAAAACACATATTGAGGATATGTTCGATAATCCAAATTTTGAGTTGATAGAGCATGATATTGTTGACCCGATTGATATTGAAGTTAATCAAATTTATAATCTTGCATGCCCTGCAAGTCCTCCTCATTATCAATATGACCCTGTTAAAACAATGAAAACATCTGTTCTTGGCATAATAAATATGCTGGAGCTTGCTAAAAAATACAACGCAACATTGCTGCAGGCCTCTACCTCAGAGGTTTACGGCAATCCTCTTGTACATCCACAAAAAGAAACATACTGGGGAAATGTTAACCCAATCGGTATAAGAAGCTGCTATGACGAGGGCAAGCGTGCAGCAGAAACATTAATGATGGACTACCACAGACAATACGGTGTTGATATAAGAATTATAAGAATTTTTAATACTTACGGTCCAAATATGGATCCTAATGACGGACGTGTAGTTTCAAACTGCATTGTGCAGGCAATTAACGGAGATGATATAACGATTTACGGTGACGGTACGCAAACCAGAAGTTTTTGTTACGTTGATGATTTAGTTGACGGGGCAATTAGAATGATGAATAATTCACGTAATTTCATTGGACCCGTTAATTTAGGTAACCCGTCAGAGCGCACTGTATTGAATCTTGCCGAAATAATTCTTGAGATGACCGGTTCAAAATCCAAAATTGTGTACAAAGAGCTGCCGAGTGATGACCCTGTAAAAAGAAAACCTGATATTACCACTGCCAAAGAAATACTTTGCTGGGAGCCAAAGGTAGACATAAAAGACGGTCTAAAGAAGACTATCGAATATTTTAAGTCTATACAGGCAATTTAGATATTAAATTGAAAGCAACGCATAGGTTGTTACATTCAAAATTGTCTATATAGTATTTGCTTTAGACAATTTGTTTGTATTGCATTTGGATAATATTGTGGTCGGCACTAAAATTAAAACATAGGGGCAAACACTCTATGCACGACTGAATTTAATTTATAGTTGTTCCGTTTTCACAAGAAGTTACCATTTAATTAAACCGTCCATGATTGTAGGAAGCATGAGTCCTGCATCATTGCCTGTTCTTGTTATATATAATAATTCTTCTTTCTTAGGGTTAACAAAACATATTGAGTGACATACCTGGAAAAATTGGTTGTTAGGATTTTCAGGAAATGTTATAAACTCGTAATATGGTTTATATTTTGGGTTGCTTAAAATTTTGTCAAATTCCTGCGAAAACACTTTTGAAAAAGGAGAATTTGCATCAGGATAGGGATAAATAACCAGAATTTTACCTGATTTATATGCTGCACCGTAATCATTTGAGTTTTTTAAATAATCTGCATTATTCTGAGGTAATTTGATAACTCTATGCTGCACTTTGTGTCCTAACTCAACTGACACTGCATAAGCACCGCTTGATTCAATTTTTTTCTTTTTATCTGCATTTTTATATATAAATATGCTTGAAATTATTACCATACAAGTAATTACGATTGTCAAAAACTGTTTTTCTGTATTTTTTTTAGAACCCACTTTATTCATGTTAATAAACCTCTATATTAATACTTTTATTATTATACGACTTTACATGTATATTTGAATATAATTCAAATGTTTGATTTTCACTTTGAATAAGCAAAAACTTGATTTTTGTTTTTTAGCGTTTAATAATATTTTTGATGATTGATAACAACGGTTGTCAAACTTAAAAATTAAATATCGCGGGATGGAGCAGTCTGGTAGCTCGTCGGGCTCATAACCCGAAGGTCGTTGGTTCAAATCCAG
>CALUSA010000057.1 GCA_944323275.1 Candidatus Gastranaerophilales bacterium | reverse complement strand
TAACTGAATCATCTTATTTTTACCCAACTTTCGTGTACTGTTTCCATTATAACCCGAATAAGAAACAATGGCAAAGCAGGGAATATGCGTTTGAACCTTGCAGGTTCTTTTATCGTACGGTAAAGCCATTCCAAGCCCAGTTTACGGTAGATTTCAGGTGCTCTTTTAACTTTGCCGGACCATACATCAAAACTTCCGCCTACACCGACAAAAACAGTATGCGGCATTTGTTCTTTGAGTTTTGATATAAATATTTCCTGTTTTGGTGCCCCAAGTGCAACAAATACGACTTTAGGAGCAATATTTTTTATTTCTTCCCGAATAATTTCTTCCTGTGCTGCGTCAAAGTAGCCGTTGTGGATATAGGTTATATTGAGATTGTCAAATTCTTTGTGTAAATTTTGTGCGGCAAGCTGTACAATTTCTTCTTTTGCGCCGACAAGTCCGATTGTATAATTTTCAAGAGCGCACAAACTTATTAACTTTTTACAAAAATCCACGCCGGGGATATTTTCCTGATTTATACCTTTAATTTTTAAAGCAAGCTTTATACCGACACCGTCAGGTATAGAAAGCTCCGCTTCGTTTAATATTCGACCGAATTCCTGATTTCGGCTGCCGATTGAAATCATCTCGGGATTTATTGTGACAATATGCAGCCCTCTGTTTTCTTTAAGATGCTGATGTACAAATATCACAGCCTCGTTAAAATTAAATAAATCAACCTCAAACCCTAATATAGGTTCTGTAATTCTTTGCATTAATTCCATAATGTAATAATTATATAGAGCAAAAAAGCTTTTATCAAGACATTTGTTAAGCTTGTCGAATTTTATAACTAATGGTGATTTCATATAGTCAACTGACCCCGATAACTTATTGAACGAGTGCATAAAACAAGTTCAACCGCCATCTTATACCCCAGGCACTCGCAACAAGTACATGGGGTCACTTCCGTAAAATGCTAGACTCGGTGCCACTCGCACTCCGTGTACCACTCCTACAAGCGAGGTCCCACTCAGACATATTTATTCATTAGTAGTTTATGTTCAGAAACCGGTATGCAGTGTGTAATTCAAAACCACAACATTAGACAGATTTTAACGAGCCGGCATGTGACGGTTAATTTCTGAAAAGCCCTGATATTTTATAAAAAATAAAACCTTTATAATTCCAATAAGCACACATAGGAAATTTGTTCTTTAAAAAATCGTTGCGCAGTTTGCCTATTTTACTTTTAATTTCCTCTGTCTTTTGTGCAAACTCAGGTATCTCATATTTTTCAAACATTTTTAAAATCTTGTATGCGCTGTACATATCATCCCAGAGATACGGTGCGGGACGCAGGCGTTTGTTGGTACCACGCAGACGTTTCGGGTTCTGCAGGTTCAATTCGTCTTCTTCAAAACCTTCACCCAGAACATGCTGAAAATCAAAAAGTTTAATTGTTCCGTCAGCCGGCACCATTAAATTTCCGCAATGAAAATCTCTGTGTATAAGCTTTTGTTCAAAAAGTATTTCTGCAATTTTACATATCGAATCAAACATTCTTTTACGTTTGTCGGGTGATGAGCGCATAATCAAATCCTCACTAAGTTCATCGCCTTCAAGATATTCTATTGCAAGAAACATTTTGTTACCGTCTGAATTTTTATACAATACAGGCATAGGAAAATAATCAGGATAAAGCTGATAAAGCTTTTTTAGTGCTCTGTATTCTTTTTCCATTATATCTTTGCTCACCCTGCATTTTATAAAACAGTTTATATTATTATAATCAGCCCTGAAATAACAGTGCGAATCGTATCCTGTCACAAGCAGAGGGCTTATTGATTTTATATTTACAAAACCGTTTTCCGCTAATATTTGCTGCCAAATTTCAAGTGTTACGGCTGCTCTATCCGATTCAGGTATTTGTTGATTCATATTTACCTATACTTTTATTAAATTGCAAATTTTATTATCATATTATAATATACAAAATAAATGTGTGTGGAATAAAAATGGAACATTATACAAAGACTCTGCCTTACGAACTTGAACTAACCTCAAGAGTTTTGCACGAAGCTGCAAAATGTTATTTTGAGCAATGCAATTTTCCGATTTCACCAGAGGAATTTGCAATATTAGACTGTCTGTATCTCAAACCGGATATTATACAAATCGACCTTGCTAAAATGATTTTAAAAGGCAGAGCGCATACGGGAAGATTTTTAAAATCGCTTGAAGACAAAAAATTAATTGTACGAAAACAGGTAAAAAAAGCAAACAAAACCGTTACACAAAATCTTATTACAAAAGAGGGGCTGAGTCTGTACAACAATATGAGAAAGCAAATGGACAAATATATACAGGAAACCAACCCCGACATTAACATACAAATCAACGATATAATAAAATTGCTGCAGCAAATAAGAAAAAATTGTACTGACAAATTTAATATAAAATTTGATTAATTATCTTGCATTTTTAACAGCTTTGTTTTTTAATTTCTTGTAGATAAATCTACAAGAATTGAGAAAAAACTTATGCCGCAAGAAATATCAACACAGGAAGAATGGCAATTTCAGGTAAATCCCTGGATAGCAATGATACCTATCATGCTTTCCATCTTTATGTTTGCTCTGGACGAAACAATCTCTAACGTTGCACTGCCTCACATGGCAGGCTCGTTTTCCGTAAGCCAGCACGAATCAACCTGGATTATCACAAGTTACCTTGTTGCCAGCGGCGTTATTATCCCGACAGTTGATTTCTTTTGTAAATTGATGGGCAGAAAACAATATTTTTTGCTTAGTGTTGTAATATTTACGGCAGCGTCAATACTTTGCGGAATATCAACCTCAATGCCGATGATGCTCGTATCAAGAATCCTGCAGGGCATAGGCGGGGGCGGGATTATGCCTATTGCTCAGGCAATAATTTTTGAAATTTTTCCCAAAGACAAACTGCCAGCCGCAATGTCTGTATTCGGTCTTGGTGTGGTGCTTGCGCCAATCATGGGACCGGCAGTCGGCGGCTGGATAACAGAAACATACTCCTGGCCGTGGATCTATTTTATCAACATTCCTTTCGGGATAATAACCTTTTATCTTTCCTTAAAATATATAGAAGAACCGCCGTACTCAAAAAAACAGTCCGGTGTAAAAATGGATTTTTCAGGCTTCACGTTTATGGCTTTATGGCTTCTGAGCCTGCAGGTGGTACTGGAAAAAGGTAACGACAACGACTGGTTTAATGCGCCGTGGATTTGCAAATTGTTTGCTTTTTCAATGTTATGTCTTGTTATTTTTATATGGATTCAAATCAAGAAAAACAAAACCAAAACCGGCTTAATAAATTTGTCTATATTAAAAAACCATAATTTTTTAATCGGCACAATGGGGCAGGTAGTGTTAATGGGCGTAATGATGGCATCATCATCTATTTTGCCGTCAATGCTCCAATCTTTAATGGGATACTCGGCTTTTATGAGCGGTGTTTCCATGGTGCCGAGAGGTGCAGGATGTATGCTTGCTTCTGTATTTTCAGGTGTACTTGTTATAAAACTCGGGGTTAGACCTGTTGTTGTAATAGGTTTAATTATTCTTGCCGCAGGCAGTTTGATGTTTGGTGAAATTAACACCTCTATTGCTCTTGCAAATATAGCAATACCTAACTTCACCTTCGGGCTTGGTATGCTTTTGACAATGGTTCCGCTTTCAAACATTTCATGTGCGACTCTGTCAAATAAAGACCAGACAAACGCAGCAGGACTGCAAAACCTTGTTAAAAATGTCGGTGCCGCAATCGGTACCTCTATTGCAACAACAATGATTTCAAGATTTTCACAAATTCACCAGATGACCATGGTTCAATTCTTAAACGACGGAAACAATGTTTATACGGAAAGATTAAATGCTCTGACCTCGTCATTTATTGCACACAATATGGAATATCAAAATGCACTGCACATGGCACAGGGGCAGCTTTATAACATGCTTAAGCAGCAGGCAACTTTATGGGGGTATGTAGAAACTTTCAGATACTTTGCACTTGCGGTTGTGCTTATACTGCCGTTTGTTTACTTCCTTGACGAGGGAAAAAAGAAAAAATCAAAAAACATTCGGACTCAGGCATAATTAAAAAATAATGTGGGCTTGAAACCTAAAATAATATCATTTATAATATTAATATTCCTCATAGAGATTTTAACAGACGTTACCGTTTGCACTCTGTGAGGATTTTACTTTATATTCCGTAATATCATATAAGTGTACAACTTTAACGGTATTTTGCATGTCGCTGAAATATTCTTCAGTATTTAAGATAATATCATAATTTTTATTATTTATTGTTTTACTAACTATAAAATAATGATACATAGATACATTTTTCTTAATATGCGGCTTAGTATTAGGCTTTGAATGAGAATATACCGCCTGAGAAATAAGATTTTTAAGATCTAAAATATAACCGTAGTGCCTGTTTCTGGCAGATTTGTTTTTTATCCTAAATTGGCTGGAGCGTAAAAGATGACTCTTGGCTCTTGAAGTGTTTTTTAAAACAATTTGCCAGCCGTCTGAAGCCGTTTTAAAAGTTGTTTCTAAACTTGAAATATAATCTAAAAATTCTTTTGCTTCTTGTTCTTTTGTTTTTATTTTTTCTTGCAGCATTTTATTTTTCCCTCATCTCCGTTATAATACATTCACAAATTTGTTCACAAAAGTGAACAACAATGTTATAACATAATGTAAAAATTTTGTGAACAACAATTTCATTTTTTTGAACTACTGTGTTACAATTCTTATAACAAATGAGTTTTTAATTAATAGGACGAATATATGTCAACAATTTTAAAGAAAAAAGAACTTGTTAAAGACTTCAATAAATACTTAAAAAACAGAACATCAAACACAACTTTTAATGATGATTTTGAAATATATTTAAAAAATGTACATGCACAAAATTTTCTTGATATCAGTGCAGATAATTATTCTCATACAAATATTGATTACTATAAAGAATTATTAAGTATTGTCGAATCTGACAATGTTTTTGAAAAAAAATTAAACGAAATTTACAATGCAGATGTTAATTTAAAAAAATTAGGGGCTGAAATAAAAAAATTAAGGGTTGCGCAAGGCTGGTCAACACACAAATTAGCAGATTTATCCCAGATGAGTCTTGGTTTTATAAGTCAGCTCGAAAACGGAAAATCATCAATGCCAAAGGCGTCAAACCTGACAAGACTGGCGAAAATTTTTAATGTTGATCCCAATAATTTTTTATATCTCGCAGGATATATTGATAAAAAACCTACTGTAGATTTTGATTGGAAAATTTCCATAAAAAATCAGTTGAGCAGTATAGGAATAAACCGTGAATATATAAATGAAATTATTGATTATATAGAAACCGTACAAGTAAAACAATCTTTGCAGGAGAAAAGGGGCAAATAATGTTGTTTAAAACAGGGATGGAGAGAATAAAAGAATTAGATACGGTTTCTAAAATAGAAAAGTTATTATCTTCGGAAGAATACGGGATAAACAGACCTGTCATAGATATTGAAAATATTTCTCAAAATATTTTTAACTTAAAATGCATTGATTGTCCGCCGCTTACAAACTTCAATCATCCTTCCTTACTTATAAAAAACAGAAATTTAATATTATTAAACCCAATGCTGACTGCTCAGGAAAGAAAAATTGAAATAACCAGACAATTGGTTACAAATTTTTACTATGCAAATGCTGCAAGTAAAAATAAATTGATCTTAACTTTTTTGCTGCCTGAATACATATATCGTGGTTTAAAACAACAAAATTTGACAGATGAATTAATTTTAGAGCGTATAGGATTTTCCAAAAACAAATTTATGGAAAAAGAAATAAAGTACTATAACAAACCGGAACATTTTTCTTCAATAATAAAAAACGCCATTGCTGATAACATAAAAAAATTTTTTATCGCTTGAAATTCATTTGCATATATTTAAATTAAAAAAGCTTTGCAATATCCTTATAGCCCTTAACACTTGTAAAGATTTTATAAAGGCTGTTTGGGTCGGTGGTAAAATTAAAGAATAGTTAGGAATATATATGTGGAAGAAGGAGAGTTTTATGATTCCTATAGTTGATTTAAAAAGACAATACAAACAAACAGGTGCAGAGATTGAAAAAGCTGTTGTAGAGGTTTTACGTTCAGGTGCTTATATTTTAGGACCTAACACAAAGGCTCTTGAACAGGAATTCGCACAATATCTCGGCACAAAACACGCTGTCGGGCTTAACTCCGGTACAGATGCTTTACATCTTGCTTTAAGAGCACTTGACATAGGCGCAGGTGACGAAGTTATTACTGTTGCTTTCACTTTCGTTGCAACAACAGAATCAATTGAAATCGTCGGTGCAACTCCTGTGTTCGTTGATATTGACCCTGACACATTTAATATGGACGTAACACAGATTGAATCTAAAATTACTCCCCGCACAAAAGCTATTATGCCTGTGCATTTATACGGTCAGCCAGCTGACATGGATGCAATTATGGACATAGCTAAACGCCATAATTTATACGTAATTGAAGACTGCTGTCAGGCAATCGGTGCGGAATACAAAGGTAAAAAAGTCGGTTCTTTCGGTGATATCGGCTGCTACAGCTTCTTCCCGACTAAAAATTTAGGCGGTATGGGCGACGGCGGTATGGCTGTAACCAACAGCGACTATCTTAAAGACAGAATGATTGCACTGAGAAACCACGGCGGCGCAGTAAGATATCACCACGACGAAATAGGTGTTAACAGCCGTCTTGATGAAATTCAATCAGCAATTTTAAGAGTAAAAATGAAATACATTGACGAATGGAATAAAATGCGCCGTGAAGTATCTCACAGATATACAGAGTTGTTTAAAGGCTGTGAAGATGTACAAACCCCAAAAGAACTTGATAACACTTATTGTGTATATCACCAGTACACAATTAAAGTTCCACACAGAGATGAAGTTCAAAAAATGCTTCAGGAAAACGGTGTCGGTGCTATGCTTTATTATCCGATTCCTCTGCACATGCAAAAAGTTCATGCACACCTTGGATACAAACTCGGTGATTTGCCGCACACAGAATACGACACACAGCACGTTATGAGTTTGCCTATGTTTGCTGAATTAACTTTAGAAGAACAAAAAGAAATTGTTGAAAAAGTTAAAGATGCAATTGCAAAATGCAAATCAGCAGCCTGCTGCTAACACATTATAACAACCCAAAAACTTCTCCTTGTCTTGTTTCAACAGGGAGAAGTTTTTTTATGCAATAAATTTTTATAATAAATAAAGCAAACCTGTTTCTTGTCTAAAAATATACCTAAAATTATTAGACACAATAATATGATTTATACATTTTGCAGGACAAGCCATGACAGTGACAGGTGCCCTTATGAATTTCCTGCTTCAATTACAAAATCATTAAAACATCACGAACTATTTTGGAAACAACTGCCGTAGAAACCTCACTGCTATCATAATCAGGAGCAAGTTCAACCACATCGGCAGCGACAATATTAAAATCAGATAAAAACTTAATCCATTGAGCAAGTTCTCTGTACAACAGCCCGTCAGGCTCAGGGGTCCCCGTTCCTGGAAGCACGGAAGGATCAAGAACATCAACATCAATGGTTAAAAAAATCTTTTTATTTTTTAATGAATTAAGTTCTGATGAATTTTTTACAAGAGTATTATACTTTTTCATCAGCTCAAATTCTTCTTTTAACCCCGAGCGAATACCAATCTGTTTTATATTTTCAAATCCGACTATCTCGCCTATTCTTCTCATAACCGAAGCATGAGAAAGTTTTTCGCCAAGATAATCTTCCCTTAAATCAGTATGAGCATCAAAATGAATAACAGCAAGATTCTCGTACTTTTCTTTACAAGCCTTCACAGCTGGCAATGTAACAAGATGCTCGCCGCCAATACCCAAAAACTTTTTACCTGCACAAAAAATTGCACGTGCATTATTTTCTATAAGTTCAAGCGATTTTGCCGTATTACCGAGAGGAAATTCCAATTCACCTGCGTCGAAAAATTTGACTTCATCAAGGTGTTTGTCATAAACAGGCGAATAATCTTCAAGCCCCCAGCTTGCCAATCTCAACCTTTCCGGAGCAAACCTGCTACCGGGACGATAAGAACAGGTTCCGTCAAACGGCAAACCGACCATGACAATCCTTGCGTCAGCATAATCTCCAACAGCACCTATCCAGTTTCTCTGCAAAAAAGGTCCGGGCAAGTTATCTGTCATTTTATTCAGTCCTTATTACTGATTACCCTGAATTGCAGTTGCAGCAGCCGTACCTTCTACAGCTTCGTCGCCCTGATTTTCAGCAGCTAACTGAGCGGCATAAGCAGCCTTTTGTGCTTCATTCTTTTCAGCATAAAGATTGACCTGAACATCAGCAATCAATATTTTTTTATCATTTTCGTAAGGGAAAATACTGATTTTATCAATATTTATCAAATAAGGATAATTTACAATATCATCAAAATAAGATCTAAACTGTGCATAAGTACCGATTAACTGCATTTTTACAGCGCAGGTATTGTATGCAGCCTGGATATTTTGAGTAATTATATCGCCAGCGGGATTTTGTGCATATTCAATAGAACGCAGTTTTAAACCGTTATATTTAGCTGCCTGTATAACATCCTCAAACATAATACCAAAAGATGCCATAGGATCTAATGAGGCAAGGTCACTTTTGTAAACAGGTTTTGTTGAATTCTTTTCTTCCTTTTCATAAGCAGCTTTTTGTGCTTTCAAATCATCGATTTGTTTTTGCGTGTTTTGAAGTTTAGCCTGTTTTTCCTGTATTTGTTTATAAGTGTTATAAGACTCATTTGCCTTAGGTACAATCAAATACAAGCCTAAAGCCAAAGCTACAAGAATTATAACTATAAACATTACTTTTTGATTTTCTTCCACTTTTAAAATGCCCTTTCGTATAACGTATTAGGTCAGCTAAAAATTATGTTGACGGCAAATTAGCAGGCAAAGCCGGCATATTCGGGTCAACTATCGGTTTACCGTTTTTATCAAGCTTCGGTTTTTTAGCGGCAACATTAGGATCTTCCTGTTTTGCGCCTTTAAAACCGGAATTTGACAATTCAAAAGAATATGTAAGATCTTTTGCAACATCAATATCTATAACACCGCCTTCATCGTCAACGCTTAAACTTGAAAGTATTAAGTCTGATTCAGGCACCTGAGATTTTATATTTCTGTAGAATATATAAACATCATCAACAGCTGTTGTTTCGCCTTTTATACCGTATGCTCCACGGGAGTCTGCATAGAAAGTAGTCAACCAGACTTGAGCAGGAATATCAGCACCTATAGCATAGAAATATTTAACTTTTGCCTGCAGACCTGCGTCTATTTTTTTAGCGGCAGCATAGATATCCATACCGGTTTTTGTTACCTGCAGCTCTTTTAACTCAGAATCAAGTGACTGCTGCTGCGTATCAAGGTCCGCATTTTGTGTCTGCAGTTTACCCAGATATGCTTCAACAGCCTTGCTTGCACCGAAACACACGGCAATAATTGCAATACAGATAATCCCTACATAAGCATACAACTGCTGTTTTGTAAGGTCAAAACCTGCGATCCTTATCATATCAGGTGCTTTATAATCTGATTTTTGAATGAAGTTTAATTTCAAATCAAAATCTTTATAGCAATATATTGCAGCACCAATTGCCTCAGGGGTAATTGTTTTAACATAATGAGGCAAGATATTCAAATCAACAGTTATAATTGAATCTTTTGCGTACTGGTTGCATTCAAGGTATTTAACTTCGCCGGGCTGGTTAAGCTGCATAGCAAGAATTTCAGCACTAACGTCATTAGATTCACTGACAATTAAAAGCTTGTCTGTAGGGAATTTATCGAGAACTCCGCTTGCGGATTGAGAAATAGCAACATAAACCTCATCATTATTAAAAGATTTAATAGCAAGAGGTTCTTCAAAATACTCAATCACACTGTAGCCCAGCAGCGAAAATACTGCATAACTGTTCTGGGAAACCAGCAAAATATTCCAGCTTCCGTGAGAAGTTGCAAATTCCTGTGTAATTTCAGTATATTGTAAAGTTTTTAACAAAGATGAATAAGTATTTTCAACAGCGATTAAAGTTATACCAAGCTCATTGAATATATCCTGAATAACCTTAAGAACTTCTTCTTGTATCGCAGCATACAGAACACATCTTTTTTCCGTTCTGTTGTTTTCTTTAACATCTACCCAGCTGACGACAGGTGTATTCTTTTTGAAAAGATAATTTTCTTCAATCTTAGAAATAAGTGCTGTAGTAACACCTTCATCATCCAGCACTGTCGGAAGATAATCATGCCCGAAAGAAACGTTAGGCAGGTTCAATACAGCCTTTGCATTTTGTGGAAGTAACCTCACTTCATTAAATACATCGATAAGATTCTGTTTAAATTCAGCATAGTCCTCAATTTCTCTTATTGAAGGGTTGTACATCAAATCCCTTCTTGCGTATTTAACGATTTTGTTGCTGGAAGGATCAACCTGAATTATTTCCAAACCCATTGTCGGTGAAACAGATATACCAACAGTAACTTTTGTGTCCGGTTTAAATTTTGCTAAAAAGTTATTCATCTACTAATTCCAATATTCCAAATTCTTTACACTAGATTTTTATAAACCTATACAATTATAGTATAGTATAATTATTAAGGCAACTAAAAATCAAAAACCATTCAAAAGGTGTATATGAAAAATAACAAAATAAGTCATGAAAAAGATTTTATATACGGGCGAAATGCTGTTATCGAGGCACTTTTAAATGCTCCTGACAGAATAAATAAAATTTTAATATCTAAAAACATTACAAATGATGCAAAAATTAACGAAATCACTCAACTGGCAAAAAACAACTCTGTTGTGTTTCAATTCGTGCCGAAAGAACGCTTTGACAGTTTTTGTGATGTGGCGAATCAGGGTGTTATAGCTTATGTTTCGCCTGTTTCTTATACCGATTTATACGACTTTTTGAACACCAAACAGCAAGACTACGCCCGTGTGATAGTTTTAGACGGTGTTGTTGACCCGCACAACCTCGGTGCAATAATAAGAACCGCTGCCTGTGCAGGTTATAATGCGGTAATAATCCCCTCCAGACGTAGTGCGCAGGTTAATGCAACCGTAGAAAAAACCTCTGCAGGAGCTATTAATTATATTCCGGTTATTCAGGTTAATAGTCTTTCAAACGCCATTGATAAACTAAAAGACAACGACTACTGGATAATTGCAGCCGACGCACACGGGAAGGATAATTATTTTGACATTGATTTTACAGACATGAATTTTGCGCTTGTCATGGGCGGTGAAGAAACAGGGGTTTCAAAAAACACACTAAAAAAATCAGACTTTGTCGTTAAAATTCCTATGTTAAGAAATTTTAACTCACTTAATGTTTCAAATGCGGCATGCGCTATTATATATGAATCTTTAAGACAAAATATATGTAAATCCCGTAAAAATAAATAATGTTTTTTATTACAAATCCATCGAACTATTTACAACAGATTACAAAACATAGTGTATAATAATATTAAATTAATAAAAGGTGTAAAATGACAAATAAAATTGAAAAATTCTCCTCAGAAGACATGGATTCACCTGAAGACAACGGGGAAATTTCAATAGAAAATTTAAACGAAGAAGCACAAGATGACGAAGATTTAATCATGTCGGTAGAAGAACCAAAGACCGCAGAAAATGCTTCCACCATCAGTGCAGATGATTCGGTAAAAATATACCTGCAGCAAATAGGCAAAATACCTTTGCTTACTGCCGAGCAGGAGCTTGAAGTTGCTAAAAAAATTAAAGAATCAAATGACGACAAATCTAAAGAAATTCTAGTGAACGCAAATCTGAGGCTCGTTGTCAGCATAGCTAAAAAATACATAGGGCGTGGACTTTCATTTCTTGACCTGATTCAAGAAGGCAACATGGGGCTTATGAAAGCTGCCGAAAAATTTGACTACGCTAAAGGCTACAAATTTTCGACCTATGCGACATGGTGGATTCAACAATCTATTACACGTGCTATTGCCGACAAATCACGCATTATCAGGCTGCCTGTACACATGATTGAAACACTCAGTAAAATTAAAAAAGTTACCGTGGATTTAACAACAGAAACAGGCAAAGCTCCTTCTAAAGAAGAAATTGCCTATCGTGTCGGCATACCTGTTAGCAAGTTAACAAGTCTTATAAAAGCAGCTCAATCGACTATCAGCATTGAAACTCCCGCCACTGCAAAAGATGAATCTTCAAAACTTGGTGATTTTATTGTTGATGAGTCCACTGTTTCCCCTGATACAAGAGTTTCGCAGGAAAATTTATTTGATGATATTCAAAAAATGCTCAACCAGCTAAGCCCCAAAGAACGTGATGTTTTGATTATGCGCTACGGGTTAAACGATGACGGCAACAGAAAAACTCTCGAAGAAATTGGCTCAAGATACGGGGTTTCCCGTGAACGTATAAGACAAATAGAAAATCGTGCCATCAGCAAGCTTAAAAAATTATGCAAAAATAACAATCTGACCATCGGTTTAAAAAACTATTTTAATTAATTTATTTATTTATGACTGATTGTTTGCGCCTACCTGTAGCATTATGCCGGCTGTCTTTTATACAAAAATATGCCGGGGGGGAATTGAACCCCCGACCTGCAGCTTCGGAGACTGCCGCTCTATCCGACTGAGCTACCGGCACAGATTTAGTTTGAATTTATACTTTTTATTGTAGCTCAGTCGGACTAAATTTTAAAACTTTGTTGCACTTTAACTTCGTTAAAGGTGCAACGGTGAGCTACCGGCACAGATTTAGTTTGAAT
>CALUSA010000056.1 GCA_944323275.1 Candidatus Gastranaerophilales bacterium | reverse complement strand
TTTTGTAATGGATAAGAAATCTCTCAGTATTAGCACACAAAATAAGTTAATCCTGTTAGGGTTGGTAGTCAGCACTGTTTTGATTGTCGGGTTGGCTGTTTTTGCCATTACTAATATTCAGGAAAAAATTTCCGAGGTTTACAGAGGATTCGGCGAAATCCTTACAAAAACACTTGCCATCGAAAGTGTTGAAATAACTAAAGACGTTCAGGAATTTGACCGTTTCAGCACCCTGCAAAACCATTCACGTTCTATTATAAACAGCAATAACGAAATCGCTTTTATTGAGTTTAGAGATAATCAGAATAACGTAATCTATTCCACAAAAAATGATTATCCTCAAAGAGCCAAAAAAGCGCAAATAACAAGTTTTGCCCAGATGATTTCAGATATTGACGGACTAAAAACCAATATAGGTAAAGTTACGGTCGGGTTGTCAGGCGGAGCTTCTAAAGATATTTCCCATGCAACAAGAAACTCTATGCTTGTGGTGTTTACGGTTGCATGGCTTGTGTTTACGCTTGTTATTTTGATTAACACAATACTTATCACACGGGAACTTAGCATACTTCACCACGGGGTAAAAAAGATTTCAACCGGAGATTTCGGTTACACTCTTGATGATAAAAATACATCGGGTGAAATAAAAGATCTTATCCATGCTTTTAATGATATGTCGCAAAGACTTCATCAGTATGAAGAACAGAATATAGACGAGCTTACGCTGGAACGTAATAAGTTTGAAGCTGTTTTGATGAGTATTGTCAACGGAGTTGTTGTGTGCGACAACTTTGATAATGTTGTGCTGGTTAACAATGCTGCTAAAAAAATGCTCGAGGTTGAAGACGAGCAGATTTTAAATACAAAAATTCAGATGTATTGCGATACTGACGGTGAACTCTGTTTTAAAGAAAAAATTGAGCAGTTCAAAGACACTCCGCTTGATATTATGGAGAACAAACCCATTGAGTTCAACATAGAAGTTGACGGCAGGGTGATAAAATCCGTAATATCTCCGATGTTTTCTAAAAATCAGGATTATGTCGGCTACGTTATTGTCCTTATCGATGTGACTAAAGAAGTTGAAATCGATAAAATGAAAAGCAATTTTATCTCTAACGTAAGTCATGAACTCAGAACACCGGTTACTGTTTTAAGAACTTACATAGATACTTTGTACAACCACTCCGATGACTTTGACGAAAAAACAAACAAAGAATTTTTTGAAGTTATAAACAAGGAAGCCGCAAGGCTGCAGAAAATGGTTAACGATATTCTTGATTTTTCAAGACTTGAGGCAGGTAATGTAAAAGTTGTTAAAGAATTAACAAATATCATCCCTCTTATAGAAGGTGAAATTAAATCAATGCAGGTGCTTGCAGAAGAAAGAAATATAACCTTCTCTTTGATAAAAGAACCTAATCTGCCTGAAATTCCGATTAATGCAGACAGTATAGAAAGAGCATTAAATAATCTGATTTCAAATGCGATAAAATACTCGCCGGAAAACGGCAGAATCAAGGTACGTGCAGAACTTGCACGTGATCCTAATTATATAGAAGTTTCCGTTGAAGATCAGGGCTGCGGAATTCCCGAGGAACATCAGAAAAAAATATTTGAACGTTTCTACCGTGTTGAAAACGATACACATACCGTGAAAGGTACGGGGCTCGGCTTGCATCTTGTTAAAATAACAATAGAAAAACATCACCACGGTCAGGTTTTTGTAAAAAGTAACCCCGGAGAAGGTTCAACCTTCGGCTTCCGTCTGCCTATCAATCCTGTTGAGGACGGGGAAAACGAAGAAAATAATCAGGAAGTTTAATTATTTATCAAGCAGTTTTTTAATGTTTTCGTCCGGTAAATACATTAACCCGCTTTGTAAATCTTCAGGCAGCTCATCTCGTTGTGCTGCAGGTGTATTCATATATTTTTGCAGCAGCCTGTCTTTTTCTGGATTTATAAATCTGAGTCCGTTTTTGTAATAAAAAATTACCGGAGAATTTTTGTCATAAGCCATAAGATGGATTCTTCCGCCAAAACCTTGTTTTTGGCTTTCAAGAACAGCGGCTTTTAAAAGTTCAGTACCGATACCTTTATAAGGAGAAATTTTACGTGCCTGGTTTTGTGATTCCAGTTCTGTGAGCTCCATTGAGTTATAAATGTAGTCTTTGCCTGCAGGTTTTTTTAAAATTCCGCCGGCAGGATATTCCAGTGATGCATAACCGAGTTTGTCCGCTTTTTCATTTTTTATATAAAAATGAATTTTGTCACCTTTATCAAATCTCGTTATATATGCAGGTACTTTTTCTTTATTGTTTCTTAGTATTAAAAAAGTTTTTGCCGAAATTTTTTCATCGGGAAAAAGGGTTTTTAAAATGTCTGTACTGTTGAAAGCGGCAGGTGTATGTACATCTTTTGGCTCTTTGCCGTTGATGTGTACAACATTTTCGGCTGTCTGAGATAAAAAAGATTTATCAGAAGGCGGAATTTGTTTTATTTTGTTTACGATAGGGATAATTTGTACTTGATTCATACGGCTATAAAACATGTGAAATTGAAAAATTGCTAAGTGATAATGAAGTATATCTGTACTGGCTAATTTAATTTAAAATATGTTATAATTTCATATACTTTGAAAAATCGTACAGATATAGAAAGAAGAAAAATTTAATATGAGTGATTCCAAAAATAAAATTTATATTGTAGACGTAACAAACAGGGACGGGGTTCAGACTTCCAGGCTCGGGCTTGCAAAATTACAAAAAACAATCATTAATATAATGCTTGATGATATGGGAATCTCTCAATCAGAAATCGGGTTTCCTACTACAAGACACGAAATAAATTATCTTAATGCAAATTTAGAGCTTGTAGATAGAGGAGTGATAAAAAGAACAAAATTTTCAGGCTGGGTGCGTGCACTTTCTAAAGATGTTATACAAGCTATACAGAATGTTCCACGTCTTAAATTTTTAAACCTTTCGCAATCCACATCAGACCAGATGATAACCGGCAAATACGGCAGTAAAATGACCAAAGCCGATATTCTTAAACAAACTCTGGAAGCTGTTGATACTGCTAAAACTTATGGCGTTGAAACTATCGGTGTTAATGCCGAGGATGCCTCAAGAAGCTCTATCGATTATTTAATCGAGTATGCAAAAGAATGTAAAAAACACGGTGCGTCACGTTTCAGGTATTGCGATACACTCGGGTATGAAGACCCCGGAACAACTTATGACAGAATTTTTAAAATAGCTAAAGAAGCTCAAATAGATATGGAAATGCATTTTCATAACGATTTGGGTATGGCTGTAGGCTGTTCCGTACTGGGGGCTAAAGCTGCCGTTGATGCAGGTGTTGATGCGTATATTGATACGGCAATAAACGGTATGGGCGAACGTGCCGGCAATGCGGATTTAATTTCCTGTTTGCTTGCAATAAAAAAATCAGCAGGTTTTTCAGGCAAATATGAACTGGATCCGAATATAGATATGTCAAAATCCTGGAAACTTGCAAAATACACCTCTCATGCTTTTGGTGTGCCGATTCCCGTTAATCAGCCAGCAGTTGGTGCAAATGCTTTTGCGCATGAATCAGGTATCCATGCTGACGGAGCACTTAAAGACAGAAGAAATTATGAACTTTATGATTTTGAAGAACTCGGCAGAGGCGAGCCTGAAATTGTTGAAACGGGCAGGATGATTACAATAGGTGAGTACGGCGGTATTAAGGGGTTTAGAAATGTTTATAAAAATTTAGAGCTTGAATTCCACGATGAGGATGAAGCGAGAAATATTCTTGAACTTGCACGATATGCCAATGTTCATACTCAGCTTCCGTTAACGGACAGTGAGCTTAAATTTATTTATTACTATCCTGATATAGCAGCAAAAATTATGACGGTTACACCGTATTACGAACCGAAAGGTGAGTTGAAAAAACGCCTTGAAACTCACGCAGATGATGTTTCTCCAATTGTTTAAATTAGTTTAATCTATCTAATCAATTTTAATGCAGGCGTCTGATTATTTCCTGCGTAAATTCCGTAGTACTAGCATTGCCGCCCAGATCGCAGGTTAAAATTTTGCCTTCAGACAGTATAGAATACAAAGCGTGTTCTATTTTTTGAGCTTTTTCATTTTCACCTATATGTTTAAGCATATTTATTGCACAAATCAAAAGTGCGGTAGGATTGGCTTTATTTTGACCTTTTATGTCAGGTGCTGAACCGTGTACAGGCTCAAATACTGCGCAGGTGTCACCGATATTGGCACCCTGTGCAACGCCCAGCCCGCCTATTAAACCTGCAGTAAGGTCAGAAACTATATCACCGTATAAATTCGGCAAAAGCAGCATATCAAACTGCTGTGGTTTTTGTACAAGCTGCATACACAGGTTGTCAACAAGGATTTCTTTATATTCAATTTCAGGATAATCCTGAGCAACAGCTCTTGCTGCTTCGAGGAACAATCCGTCAGAAAGCTTGCAAATGTTAGCTTTGGTAACGGCATGTAATTTTTTTCTGCCGTATTTTATTGCATATTCAAAAGCGTATTTTGCTATTTTGGTTGAAGCTTTTCTTGTGATGATTTTTATAGATTCTGCCGTGTCATCGTCAATCTTTCTTTCTATGCCTGCATATAAATCTTCTGTATTTTCTCTGACAACAACAAGGTCAATACCATTAAAAGGAGTTTTTATACCGTCAATGTTTTTACAGGGGCGCAGGTTTGCATAAAGATCAAGTTCTTTTCTTAACGCAACATTTACGCTGCGAAACCCTTTGCCTATAGGAGTTGTCACAGGTGCTTTAAGTGCTACTTTGTTTAATCTTATTGATTCTATAACCCTTTCCGGTAAAACAGTACCTTCTTTTTGTACAACATCCGCACCTGCTGTTTGTATATCCCAGTCAATTTTTACACCGGCTTCTTCAAGTATAAGTACAACCGCATCTGAAATTTCAGGACCGATGCCGTCACCGGGTATAAGGGTTACTCTTTTCATTTAGTTTTCCTTTTCTTTTAAAACATCTGTTAACAGTTTTATTGCCTGTTTGGCGAATAAATATTTTATAATAATCCTCGGAAGGTTGGGGTCTGCATTATACTTGTGCACATGCATTTCGTCTTTTGTTCCGACTCCGATATAAACAAGACCAACGGGTTTTTCTGCGCTTCCGCCGGTTGGTCCTGCAATTCCGGTTGTTGCAAGAGCATAATCACTGCCTGTAATTTCAAGCAGTCCTTTGACCATTTCGCCTGCGGTTTGAACACTTACGGCACCGTATTGTTCAATGGTGTCGGGTTTTACAAGTAGATATTTTTCTTTTGCCTCGTTTGCATAAGTAACAAAATTGGAATGAATATAAGCAGAACTGCCTGAAACATCAGTCATAAGCGAACTTATTAACCCGCCTGTGCAAGACTCTGCTATTGAAAGCGTTTTTTGTTTTTGAAGCAGTAAATGCCCTGCGCTGTAATGCTCTTTCAGACCGGAGATAAGATTAAACAGTTTTAAATATGTGAATATGTTATCTTTCATAATCTGTATCTCCAATCATTTTAATGCATTTAATCTGTTAAATTAGTGCAAAGGTATATCAAGAGGCTGTGTCAGTAAAATTTCAAGATTTGTGCCTGCGGGCAGCGTAACCTCATTGCCTTTTTTGAACAGGTCAACGATGTCAGCCCCGACATAATAAACCATACCGCCGATACTGCCGCCTATTGCTCCTACAGGAACGAAAACATACTGCAGGTTTTCACCGGTTCCTTTGCCCCAGTTAATTGCTTTGCCAACAATATTTTTTGCATTAGCCCAGTTTTCCTGAATTGCATAACCGTAGTTTCCGCCGGAATAAATGCCGCCGTCGAGGGTAAGCTCACTGTAGCCGTACAGCCCTGCCGATATGGGAACCTGTTTCCCGTTCGGCGTAACAACGTGGTCAAAGCTGAAATATATAACAGCACTGCGTGACAGTCTTTTTGATGGTGTTATTTTGTTGATTGTTCCTCTGATAACAGAGCCTGCGGGTAAAGCTATTTGTCCGTCTACGATTTTATCTTCTTTCAGCATTGCAGAAAATTCGTCACCCATATCCCACATACGTGAAGAAATTTCATCCAGCAATTCGAGTTTCATTGTTGTTCCTGCAGGCAGTCTTATTGCCTGTACGTCACCATGCATTGTTTTGTTTGAGTCTGCGGCAAATGCAGCTCCGTTAAAACCGATAAACAAGCCTGCTAACAACAGACAGTATGCTATATATTTTTTCATTGTAAACCTCTCCTATAATCTATAAATTTATTTTAAATATTTGGGGCAATAATTGCAAGACTATATTGTCCTGTTAAAAAATAAAATTAATTCGGCAATTGCAGTTTAAAATATTTAGGTTTTGTCCTATTGAGCAATTTCTTCATATAAAGAAGAAGCCTCTTGAACGGAAACATTGCCGGAAGGTATTTTTGTTACTTTAACGCTTATACTTTTGTTAAAGTGTACTATTGTGATAATATCACCTTCTTTTAATTGTTTTGAAGGCTTTGCCGGAATATTGTTAACGAGAACTCTGCCCTGATCTGATACATCATTGGCAACAGTTCTTCTTTTGATAAGTCTTGAAACTTTTAAAAATTTATCTAATCTCATAACAATATATTTTAGCAGAAACAATAAAGTTGTAACAGTTTGTCCTGTCAGAGTAAACTGTCGGGTAATTTAACCAGACAGAATTTTTATTAAAATGTCTTTGCTACAAATTAAGGAGAGATAAGAATATGCCGCAATTTAATAATTCGTGCAATGTTCAGCATTGTGTTAAAAAATTAACAAAAGAAGAATTAATAAGGGGGATTCGTTTTAATATTGCTGCGGAATATGAAGCCATACAGCTTTACGAGCAGGTTATAGAATCCACTGATAATGAACTGGTTCAAAAAGTTCTGACAGATATTGCGCAGGAGGAAAAAGAACACGCAGGAGAACTTTTTAAACTGCTTATTACACTTGAGCCTGACGAGGCAAAACACTATTCACACGGGGCTCACGAAGTTGAAGAAATGATAAATGACTCAAAAGATGTCTGATAAAAGGAGAAACAAATGAGTAAGGTCGAAAAAACAAAAGAAAATTTAGAAATGTGCAACTGTCTAAAGTGTCCGTCATATACAACCTCATGTAAAATAAAAGAGGTTCCTCACAATTTTGTGGATATGCTTAAAGGTATAGAAAATATTGACGGGCTGGAAAATTTATTTTGTGCCTACACCAAAAGCAGATGTATAGACGAAGACAAAGGCTGTCTTTGCAATGTTTGCAGAGTGCATGACAAATATGACCTTGAGGAAGGTCACTACTGTATAACAGAAGGCGGCTACTAAAATCTTATCAATCCCCCTACGTTATAAGGGGGATTGATATTGCGGGGACGCAAAAAACACCTTATAATAAATATGTTATTCACATTAATTATGAGGTCCTGATGGATATATTTAATATTTGGCAGCTATGGTGCATAGCAGGCGTTGTGTTCTTTATTATAGAAATGTTTACTCCGGTATTGTTCTTTTTTAACCTTGCTCTTGCGTGTTTTGTTGCGGCGGTATCTGCAGCCTGCGGACTTGAGCCTGTTGTCCAGATAATAATTTTTGCTGTTTTCAGCGTAATATTTTTAATCTGGCTCAGACCTGTGCTTGTAAAATATAAGAAAAAGCCTGCAAACGAAACAGTTGATGTATATGCCGGTAAAATAGCCAAAGTTATAAAAACAGTGACAAAAGACGGCGGGCGTATTTTTGTTTTTGATGAGGAATGGCCTGCTGTATGCGTGAATCAAGATGATGTTTTCAATGAAGGTGACAGTGTAAAAATTGTTAAAACTGAAAACATGCTCATGTATGTTGAAGGAAAGAATGCCGGTTAATGTGTATAATTGTAATTAATGACAATGAAGAAGCTATTGTTGAAAGATTCGGCAAATTTCACAGAAAATTGTCCAAAGGCGTTCACTTTTTGATACCGTTTGTTGAAAAAATAAAGGGGCTGCAAGACCCTGCCAACCATAAAAAATATCTTAATCACGGAAAAATAATAACCTCTGCTGATATTTTTCATTTTCCCGAAGATAACAGAATTTTCTTTGCGAAAGATAAGTCACAGCTGCAGATGAAGGCTGATTTGTATTACAAAATCGAGGATTCTTTTAAAGCGGTTTATGAGGTGGATTATCTGTTTGATGCAATAAACCAGCTCTGTGCAGGTATTGTGCAAAGCAGGCTTATAGATGCACCGGAAGATGCAGACCAGATAGAATATTTACATCAATTAACACAAAATGTGACAGAAACAGCTAATGAATATTCTCAAAAATGGGGTGTAAAGATTTTAAAGTTTGAACTTAAGCAAATAACTGACACTAACGGAGTAAGACAGAATTTTTAATACAAAGTAAATAGAATAAGAAAAGAAGGAGAGAAGAAGAATGTTTACATTTTTACTGATTGTACTGTTGGTATTGATAGTAGCGTATTTTCTTGCGGGTATCAAAATTATCCAGCAGGAGGAAGCAATGATTATTGAAAGACTCGGTGCTTTTGAAAAGGTTCTTTATGCAGGTTTTCATCTCATTATACCGTTTTTTGAATACCCGAGAAAAATACAATGGAAAGAAACTCAGAAAAGCATAGACGGAAGAACATATTCTTTTTATTCGGAAAAAACAATAATCGACCTTCGTGAGTCTGTAATGGATATCCCCAGACAAAACGTAATCACAAAAGACAACGTATCTATTTCAATTAACGCTTTAATTTATTTTCAGGTTATGGATGCCAAAAGCGTTGTTTATCGTATTCAGAACCTTCCTGAAGCTATTGAAAAACTTACCCTCACAACAATGAGAAACGTTATCGGTGATATGGTGCTTGATGAAACACTTTCTTCACGTGACACAATTAACGCAAAATTGAGAGAAACCCTTGACGAAGCATCAAATAAATGGGGTGTAAAAGTTAACAGAATCGAACTTCAAGAAATCACACCGCCTGCTGATGTTCAAGCATCAATGGAAAAACAGGTTAAAGCAGAAAGAGAAAAACGTGCCGCAATTTATGAAGCAGAAGGTTTAAAACAGGCTGCAATTCTTAAAGCGGAAGGTGAAAAAACAGCCGCTATCAATAAAGCGGAAGGTCAAAAACAATCTGCAATACTTGAAGCGGAAGGTGAAAAAGAAGCAGCAAGATTAATAGCAGAAGGTCAGGCAGCTGCAAGGATTAAACAGGCAGAAGCTGAAGCAACTGCTATCAGCAAAACTATTGAGGCTATTCAAGACCACGGTCAACCGGACAAATATCTTATTGCCGTAAGATATCTTGATACTTTAAAACAAATGGTTGAGGGGGAAAACAACAAAGTTGTTTATATGCCTTATGAAGCAACCGGTATTTTAAGCTCTGTTGACGGTATTAAACAAATGCTCGACGGAACTAAAGTTCAATAAGTTATCGGGGCAGTTGACGAGATGAAAAACTGATTACCTGTAATTTTATAGCGGCTTATTAAAACATAAGCCGCTATTTTTATATTATAAATTCATGTCTTGCTTGATAGCAGCTATCAGAGTGTACAATATTTATTATTACAGGATAGATATTTTAATAAGGAGATAAATAAATGACTGTTTTAGAAAAAATTAATTCACCAAAAGATGTAAAATCTCTTTCTCTGCAAGAAATGAACACACTTGCGCAGGATATAAGAGAGGCAATTATTAACCGTGTAAATACAATCGGCGGACATTTGGGTCCTGATTTGGGTATTGCGGAAGCTACTATAGCAATGCATTATGTGTTTGATTCACCGAAAGACAAATTTATTTTTGATGTATCCCATCAGGTTTACCCTCACAAAATGCTCACGGGCAGAAAACACGGTTTTGTCGAACCCTCTCGTTTTCATGAAATTTCAGGGTATTCTAACCCTAAAGAAAGTGAACACGACCATTTTGTAATCGGTCACACTTCTACTTCCGTAAGTCTTGCAACAGGCGTTGCCAAAGCCAGAGATTTAAAAGGTGAAAATTACAACGTTATTGCTCTTATCGGCGACGGCTCTTTAAGCGGCGGTGAAGCTTACGAAGGCTTTAACAACGCAGCGGAATTAGACAGTAACATAATTATAATTGTCAACGATAACGAAATGTCTATTGCTCCGAATTACGGCGGGTTGTACAAAAATCTTGCCGAATTAAGAAACACAAACGGACAGGCTCAAAACAATGTGTTTAAAGCTATCGGATTTGATTATTACTACGTTGAAGAAGGTAACGATGTGGAAAAGCTTATCGACGTATTTAAAAAAGTTAAAGACACAAATCACCCGACAGTTGTTCACCTCCATACTTTAAAAGGCAAAGGCTATGAACCTGCCGTGGCTGATAAAGAAACATATCACTGGACTGTTCCGGGATTTTTGAACAATAATAACTCATTTGCTCAGGTTGAAACTTATAATTCAATAACAAAAGACTTTTTGCTCGATAAAAAACAAAAAGGCGAGCCTGTTGTTGCTATTACTGCAGCAACTCCCGGGGTTTTTGAGTTTAATCCGGAATTTCGTGCCAAAATGGGTAAAAATTATACGGATGTCGGTATCGCAGAAGAACATGCAATAGCTTATGCTGCAGGGCTTGCGCAAAACGGAGCCAAACCCGTGCTTGCGTTAATGAGTTCTTTTGTACAAAGAACTTATGACCAGATGTCACAGGATCTTGCACTGAATAACTCCCCCGCAACCGTTCTTATCTACTGGGGCGGTATATCAAATGCGGACATGACACACCTTTGCACGTTTGATATTCCGTTAATAAGCAATATCCCTAATATTGTTTACCTTTCACCCGTGTCAAAAGAAGAATATCTTGCAATGCTTGAATGGTCTTACAATCAAAATGAGCATACCGTCTTTATAAGAGTTCCGTCAACTGACCTTGTTTCTGACGGAACACCTGATAATACAAATTATTCTCAGCTCAACAAATACAAACTTGTTGAAAAAGGCGAAAAGGTTGCAATAATAGCCGCAGGCAATTTCTTTGGTATAGGACGTCAGGTAAAAGAAGAACTTAAAAAACATTCAGGTATTGATGCAACCTTGATTAACCCGAGATTTCTTACCGGAGTTGATTCACAGATGCTTGAAGGTTTAAAAGCTAATCACAGCGTGGTAATAACGCTGGAAGACGGTGAACTCGACGGCGGTTTCGGCGAAAAAGTTACAAGATTTTACGGTAATTCTTCAATGAAGGTTCTTAATTTCGGTTCTAGAAAAGAATTCACTGACCGTGTACCTTTAGAAGAACTTTATAACCGTTATCATTTAACTAAAGAACTTATTGTGGAAGATATAAAAGGAATATTGTAAATGATGAAAAAAATATTAGCTGTTATTTTGACATTATTTGTAGTGCAGGGTGCTGTAACAATTGCAGCACCTGCGGATAAGAAGGATAAAAATATGACAAGAACTGAAATATGCAACGAAAATATGCAAAAACTCTTTGGCTCTAATATGGCAACAGAGGGTAACGATGTAGAAATGATGCAGATTCTGCAAAAATACATTTTTGGTGAAGTCTTTACCGTCGGTGAACTGGACATAAAAACACGTGAACTTATAACTGTTGTGTGCCTGACAACAATGCAGACTCTGCCTCAGCTTAAAGCACACATAAACGGTGCGTTGAATGCCGGGAACACTCCGGTTGAAGTTAGAGAAGCAATTTACCAGTGCGCACCGTTTATAGGTTTTCCGAAAACCTTGAATGCTTTAAGCGTTCTCAACGAGGTATTTAAAGAAAGAGGTATTGCAACTCCGCTGGAATCAGGCGTTACCGTTGCAGAAAACGAACGTTATCAAAAAGGTAAAGAGATTCAAGAAAAACTCTACGGCGACGAGATAAAACAGGCAATGAAGGGGCTTCCGCAAAATATGGGGGACGAAGCAGCAAGATTCCTTACGGAAGTTTGTTTCGGAGATTTTTATACAAGAAAAGGTCTTGATATAAAAACACGTGAACTTCTGGCTCTGGCAGTGCTTGTGACAAAGGACGATGATATTACTTTAAAAAGTCATATCAAAGGGAATTTAAAAACAGGTAATTCCCCCGAAACAATTGCTGCGGCAATAATACAGTGTATGCCATATACAGGAACGCCTAATGCATTGCACGCTCTTACTTATTTAAAACAGGAATTAAAAAAGTAATTCATATTGCCCGCTTACTATGTAAAAAAGCCAAGTGTGTGAAAACCGTAACGGCTTGACGAAGGTCAAGGCGTGAAGGTTGCAACCGTACCATGCCGGCGTTGTGAAAGAAACGAAGTTTCTGTAACGAACAAATTTCTGAAAGGAATTTGTCAGCCGGAAAAAAACCAAGTGTGTGAAAACCGTAACGTCTTGACGAAGGTCAAGACGTGAAGGTTGCAACCGTACCATGCCGGCGTTGTGGAAGAAACGAAGTTTCTGTAACGAACAAATTTCTGAAAGAAATTTGTCAGCCGGAAAAACCAGCCGTGCTATCAACGGCTGTTTTTTTGTAAGGCTTTTAGTAAAGGTTTGTGTTTTTAGTTACAAATTCAACAATATCAAAGTTTTTGACTTTGTCACCCATCATTTTTAATACCTCGGGCAGGACTTTTAAATTTTCCTGGATTTTTTCTTTAGGGGTATTGGATTCCAAAAATTTGTTAACTTCAACCACTAAGTTTTCCGGTTGTTTTTCGCAAAAAGCTGCTACATCTTTGAATAATGAGGTTATTTTATCTGTCTTTGTTTGGGGGTGAAGCAGTACCTTTAACCAGTTTACAAAATTTTCCTGCTGATGGTAATCCATAAGATAAGGTCCATCAAGTGCCTCTTTGGCTATATTAGGAACAATTTTCGCTGTTTCGTGCATGTGGTTTGCAAGTTCTTTATTTTTCATAATTCCTCCGGTCATAGCCTCGAGCACATATTTTGATGTCGTAGAATCAGTATTATTAATAATTGCGTCGGCAAGTTCCATTGCTTGCGGATTGGTTTTTGATGCTTCTATCATATCTTCAACAACAGCCTGTCTGTAGCTTATTCCTCTGTTGCTTATTTTTGACATGTCAAT
>CALUSA010000055.1 GCA_944323275.1 Candidatus Gastranaerophilales bacterium | reverse complement strand
GTTCCACGTATTATGGAAAAAGAAGATGTTGAATTATACACAAAATGGCTTGAGGCTGCGGCATCTAAAAAGGTCAAAATTACGGACTCTCCGACAAAAAGGAATATTGAGCTTTTAAATCTTGCTCAAAAAAATGCAAAATTTTATTTTGAAAAAGTTAAACTCGAAAAACTCACGGAAATCCAGCGGGATTACAACGAGGTCGGCAGCTATATTCAAGAAAAACTTGCTCTGTCAAAATTTCCTTATGTTGTTGAATGTTTTGATATTTCACATATTCAAGGAACAAACACCGTTGCCTCAATGGTTACTTTTGAAAACGGACTGCCCAAAAAGTCCAGATACAGAAAATTTAAAGTTAAATCAACAGAATCAAAGCCCGATGACTTTAAATCTCTGCAGGAGGTTGTCGAGCGCCGATATTTCGGCAAACTTACGGAAACTCTGCCCATGCCGGATTTGATAATTATTGACGGCGGCAAAGGTCAGCTTTCTTCTGTGCTCGAAATTTTTGAGGCTCATAATTTTCACCCTGATGTTGTTTCACTGGCAAAAAGGCTTGAAGAAGTATTTAAACCGTATGAGTCCGCTCCGGTAATCTTTCCTATTAACTCACCTGCTCTGTATTTCTTCCAGCGTATAAGGGATGAAGCCCACAGGTTCGCCATAACCTTCCACCGCCAGCTCCGTGGCAAAAAAGCAACAGAGTCCGTTCTGGATGAAATAAAAGGACTGTCTAAAGAAAACAAAGAGATTCTTATGCGTGAATTTAAAGACATAAAAAAGATTTCTCAGGCAAGTTATGAAGATTTAAAAGAAAAAATAAATGCCCGTGGCGCAAAAGCCGTTTATAATTTTTTCAATCCTAACATTCAGGTTACATAAAAATTTTTCCCTAAAATTTTTTAATATACAATATTTGTATGGACGAAATTCAAACAAATTTTTTTAAAACTCTAAACCTGATGGAACAAGCAGACAGCTGTTTTTTAACTGCCGATTTAACCAATACGGAATTTTGTATAGAGCTTTCATATTCCCGCAGGGAATTTATTTCGGACATAAATAACATTTTAAAAAATTTTCCGACACAGCAGCACAACCGCCTGACACTGCCGTTTAATTTTGTAATTGAAAACGAGTTGCTAAACGGATATCCGCTAATTAACGATTCTGCAGACAAAAAAATTAACGAATGCGTTAAAAAATTTATTTTAAATAACAAAGCAAGTATTAAAAATAACCAAGAGCTTGCAAAATGTATTAATGCAATCACAGCCGCATTGCCGGAGTTTTTATCTTTAATCGGAAAAGTACAGCACCACACCCACGATTATACGGTCGACGTACATACGCTGAAAGTTTTACAGGGGGTTATGACAGACAACAGATACCGTACCCTGCACGCAAATGACAGGCTGGTTTTGCAGATGGCAATTCTGCTGCACGATTTAACCAAAAAAGAAGGCGAAATAGACAAATCGCACCCTGAATGCTCGGCAAACTCCGCAAAAGAAATTGTAAAAAGATTCGATATTACACAAGATTTAAAAGATAAAATTGTGCTGATAATAAGACAGCATGACTGGCTTGAACGTTATAACAAAGGGCTTACACCGCCTGAAGAATTTGCACGCCTGTTAAAAGACGGAAACAACTTTTTGATGGAATGTATTCTGGCTAAAGCTGATTTGAAAGCAGTTCAGCGAAGCGGATTTTTCTACGAAAAATTTAAAGATGTGCTGACTCAGGGAGAACGGGAAATAAGCTTTTTAATTAACACCGGTCTTTATGTAGCCTAATCTACATACCTATATTCTGTTCAAGTTTTAACGTATCAATGAGTTCAAGGATAGAGGCAAACTCCTCTGCCAAGGTTTTAAACTGTTTGTAATCAGCAACAGGACGCCACAATCTGCCGACTTTAAACAAATCTCTGTTTGTGGAAATTGCAAGCAGTATGCCCTGTTCTGATATTGATGCTTCTATTTTGGAAGCTCTAAACGCAAGTTTTATATTCTTAAATCTTTCCATAAATGCAGTGGTTAAAACATATCTTGCTTCTATCTGGTCATTGGAATAAACATTATATTCTTTTTCAAATTCAATGTCCTCAAGGTTAACCTGCTGCAAGCCATCAGGCGTAGCATCAATCAATCTGTCCTGTTTAATAAGAGTTAATCCGTTGTAATTTCTTTTAGGATTCAGTTCAACAAGCACACCCTTAAAACATACCGTATAAGTACGATTTTTTCCGGAACCTGTTTCTTTGCCGAGTTCTGTTTCCCAGACGGAGATATCTACATTTTTATACGTACCGCTAAAACTGTCGTCACCTTCTACTCTGTTGTAATCATTAATTAATTTTGATTTTTTAATAAAATTGTCGGTAATCGAGCGTCTTGTTGTCCATTTAAAAGACGGCAAACTCTTTAAAAGCACCGGCATAATCTCTTTTTTAATAGAATTTTCAAAATCTTTTGCAACAATAGACGGAGTTACAACCAGACCTAAAAATATAAGCACCGGCACAGTCATGATATACCCGATTATATCGCCTCTTGCGTCAGAGTCTAAACCGGGAAAATTATTTACCAAAAGAGCATTAAAAAATGAATAAATCGGAGAAAATAAAAAAATCATCACTATTGCGCCGATTATGCATAATATACATTTGAACAATGCATCTTGTCTTGCTTCATCAAAGGTCGAAACAATTCTAAATATCTTATTATAATAAACTTTATCAAAATTTTCTCTGAATTCTTCTACATTTTGCATAATGATTAAATGTTAAACTACTTTTATTGTTGCTTAAACCTCTAAAAATATTAGATGTTATAATAAACCTATGTTCATAAAATCAATAGAGCTAAAAAATTACAGAAACTACAAAGACCTTAAGCTTGAATTTTCAAAGGAAAAAATCCTGTTAATAGGCAAAAATGCACAGGGTAAAACAAATTTGCTCGAGGCTATGTACTATTTATCGTGTTTAAACTCCGCCCGAGCCAAAACAGACAGCGAGATTATTATGTGGAATCAACAGGCTGCAAAGGTAAAGGCTCTTATTTTAAAAGAAGATTTTGAAAAGGAACTTGAGGTATTAATCAGCCCGCCAAAACGAAAAGAGCTTAAAGTTAACGGGGTTAAAAAATCAAAATCCTCTGAGTTTTGTACAAATTTGTCCGTTGTTTCGTTTTCCGTAAATGATTTACTTCTGCTAAGAGGAGTGCCCGACGACAGAAGAAGCTGGCTCGATATGGCAATAAGCCAGATATATCCTGCTTATCCCGACAGGTTGTCAAAATACAACAAAATCCGCACACAAAAAAATAATCATTTAAAAGAAATAAAAGGCAATATCAACACAGACACCTCGCTTTTGGAAGTTTTTAACACACAGATGGCTGTGTCAGGCAGCAACATTATATTTTTAAGGTTAAAATTTTTAAAAGAACTGCAAAAAATTGCAATGGAAAAGCACCTGCAAATTGCCTCAACGGAAATTTTAACTACCTTCTACAATTCAACCGTACTCGGCGATATTGATTTTTCACAGCAATCTGATTTTAACCCGGAAGATATCGCACAAAAGTTTGAAGAAAAACTTAAAGAAAGACAGATTGAAGAAATAATCCGTGCGCAATCACTCGTAGGACCGCACAGGGATGATGTATCTTTCTTTATAAACGATATCGAAGCCAAAAAATTTGCCTCGCAGGGACAACAAAGAACCATTGTTTTGAGTCTTAAGCTTGCCGAGCTTGAACTTGTCAAAGAAAAAATCGGAGATACTCCTGTTTTGCTGCTGGATGACGTGCTTGCAGAACTTGATGATATCAGGCAGAACTATCTTTTAAACGCCATTGGAAGCCAAACCCAGACAATTATTACCTCTGTGGATACCCTGCATTTTGATGAGGAATACTTAAAAGATGTAGAAATATTCAAAATTTCAGACGGAGCTGTTGTCTGTTAAATACACTCAATGTTATATATTGCCACAAATTTGCCTTTTTAGTCTTAATTTGCAAAAATTAGAATATGAATTACATCTGGTTTTTTATAATTTTAATATCCATATTATCAGCCGCTTATACAGGCAGAATCAACGAGGTTGTTAACGCAATAATGAAAGGTGCCCAAACCTCAATAGAAATTGCTTTATATCTGGCAGGAATTATGGCATTTTGGCTCGGCATAATGAAAATTGCCGAAAAATCAGGTCTTGTTGCAAAAATTTCATTGCTGTTAAAACCTGTTGCCAAAAAACTTTTCCAAGAGGTACCTGAGGACAACCCTGCAATAGGCGACATTGCAATGAATTTTAGCGCAAATGCTTTCGGGCTTTCCAATGCGGCAACGCCTATAGGTATTAAAGCGATGAAAGAACTGCAAAAACTGAACAAAGATAAAAAATCTGCCTCGAATGCTATGTGCACACTGCTTGCAATGAACACTGCAGGCTGGCAGCTTGTACCGGCAACAGTCATAGCAGTGCTTGTCGCAAACGGTTCAAAAAATGCAACCGAAATAGTTTTTCCGACTTTGATTGTTACAACGATTACTTTTGTATCAGCCATTGTCATTGTTAAAGTTTTAGAAAAATTTTCACCGCCTCAAAAACAGTCTGCAGAAAGAGATGGTGAAAATGATTAAAACAACAGTAGACTTAATTTCAGCATGGCTTATACCTTTTATAATTCTTGTTGTTTTGTTATGGGGAATTATAAAAAAAATCCCCGTATATGAAACTTTTATTGACGGTGCAAAAGACGGACTTAAAGTTTCCGTCGACATTCTGCCGTATTTAATTGCAATAATAGTAGCGGTTTCAATGCTCAGAGCCTCCGGCTTTTTTGACATAGCGCAGCAGCTTTTATCAGGGCTGCTTGACCTGTTAAAAATCCCCGTGGATGTTCTGCCTGTTATGTTTATACGTTCACTTTCCGGCAGTGCAGTTTTAGGGCTGTTTTCGGAAATTGCCAATAATTTCGGTCCTGATTCTTATGTAACAAAACTTACCGCTGTTATGGTCGGAAGTTCCGAAACAACTTTTTACGTGCTTGCCGTTTATTTCGGTTCCGTAGGAATAAAAAAATTCCGCCATGCGCTTCTGGCGGGAATTTTTGCTGATATAATCGGTATAGTTGCAGCAATTTGCGTTGCAAGGTGGCTTTTCTTATAAAATAAAGGAAATTGTATGATAAAAAAAATATTTTTATGTTTAATACTTGTATCTGTTTTCTTTTTAGCCGGTTGTAAACCTAAGGAAGAAGAAGAAAGCAAAGACCTGCTTTCCGTTATTAAAAAACGAGGCGAACTGGTTGTCGGGGTAAAATTTGACTCCAAACCCTTTGGTTTTATCGAAAACGGAAAACTTCAGGGATATGACATAGACATTGCTCATTTGCTGGCAAAAAGAATTTTCGGCAATGAAAAACTTGTGCGTTTTGTAGAAGTAAACGCCTCAAACAGAATTTCCAAACTAAATTCCGGTGAAGTTGATATGCTGATTGCCACCATGACAATTAACCCCAAACGTATGGAAGTAGTTGATTTTTCTATCCCATATTTTTATACGGGGCAGGCAATTATGATAAGAAAAGGAACGGATATAAAAACCGTAGGCGATTTAAACGGCAGACGAGTTATTGTTGTACTTGGCACAACAGGTGAAAAGAATATAAGATACTTTGCTCCGGATGTTATTTTAACAGGTTACAGGACATATCAAGAAGGTTTTGAAGCATTTTTGCAGCGTCGTGCGCAGGCTATGACGTCTGATGACACAATACTGGCTGGGTTTGTTATGGATCATCCGGAATTTAAAATTCTTCCGCAACGCTATTCACAGGATGCTTATGCAATTGCCTTCCGTAAAGAACCTCAAAGCGCAACTTTAAAAACAGAAGTAAATCTGGCTCTCGACGAATTAAGACGAAAAGGACATTTGAACTTATTGAAATCCAGATGGATGCCGGCAGCCAGCGATAATTTTAAAGAGTCTGCAGGTAAAAAATAACTATACTGCAGCCGTAATTATTCTAATTTTCCGGAATTAAGCAGTTTTTCAACATGTTCAATCATTATATTGTGAATATCTTCAATATGAAGCGTTCCGTCAATGCTGACAAAGTTGTACAACGGCTTCATTTTATTATATTGCTCAAGACATTTTGCCTGATAAATTTTAAAACTTTCGTAAAAATCAGTACTGAGTCCGATATCACGCCCTGATTCCCAGTAATCAAGCCCTGTTGTTCCGATTACACGCTTGAGTAAAATATCAATCGGCATATCAAGATAAAATACTAAATCAGGTTCCGGCGCATAGTTGTACAATTTTTGAACCCATTCTACATCCAGCCCTCTTACTACATCACGGGCAAATGCCGTATAGGTATAACGGTCAAGCAAAACAACAAAACCTGCATCAAGAGCTGGAATAATGGAATTTTCCAGCCTGTCGGCAAAATCAGCTGCATACAAAAGACTGAATGTTGTTGCGTTTAAAAGGTTACGGTCTTTTGCGTCATCTATAACATTGGCGATAAGGCGGCTTGTCTTCCATTCGGAAACCATACAGCCGTAGCTTTTGTCTTCTATCCAGCGGCGCAAAAGCTCAATCTGTGTCGATTTACCCGAGCCGTCTGTACCTTCTATTACTATCAAAAGTCCTTTATGATTATGCGGATTACGGTTTTCCATTATATTTCAATCCCTTTTTGTTTCAACAGTTCCGTCACATATTGTCTTAACAATACCTGCTTTGAATGTATTGTGTTGTTGGCGTCTATCCTGACAAGTCCGAACTCGTCCACCATTGCGGAATATTCTTCGTTAACCCTGTTTTGAAAAATTACATAACTTTTATAAGGGTTATTACTCAATTTCAAATCCATACCTGCTTCGTAAAAAGAAGGTGCACGGTTTGAGCAGATTCTCTCAAGTGAAATTTCTGCAGAAATATTATAATAAAGTGCTAAATCCGGCTGTACCGCAAAGCCGTATAAATTGCGAACCCAATCTCTATCTACGCCTCTTGCAACATCACGGGCAAATGCAGTATATACATACCTGTCAGCAAGCACAATAAAACCTGCTTTCATTGCCGGTATAATAATTTGTTCGAGCCTGTCGGCAAAATCAACGGCATGCAGCAGGCTGAATGTACGAGGGCTTAAAAGATTTTTTTTCTTAGCCTTTTTTGTGGTCTGAGAGATTAAATCAGAGGAGTTCCATTCCGTAAAAATTACATCAAGATTTTTGGCTTTTAGCCAGTCCCTTAATATAGCAAGCTGTGTTGATTTGCCTGAACCGTCTATACCTTCAACACATATTAACGTACCGGGAAGCCCGTGCGGTTTTGATAACCTCATTTAAAAATTGCCTTTCTTTACTAAAACCTTTTAGAACGCTTTTTATCTGATTATTTCATTTTAATATATCATATTTTTTTCAATATTAAAATCGTTTTGGACTGAATTTATTTTGACATGCCGGCATGTTTGTTTATGGTGATTATTATAAAATTAGTGTAAAAACAACAGTAAAAATGCTGTTATATTAACAAATATTAAGAAATTCAAAATCATGGAAACCATGATGTAGAGCGGATGTACATGATTGTAAAAAAATCGTTACTAAAAACACAATCAAAAAGCTGTACAAATCACACTTTCAATGGTTTAATAATATCAATAAATAAAATTGTTGAGAAAAATTTTTGGGAGGAGATTTGGACGGATTTCCAAATCTAAAAAGCCGGTAAAATATCCGGCTTTTTTATTTATTTGTTTATTTTGCTACAGAAAAACGCATTAATTATATTTTTTGGATAATTTCAATTTCATTTCCGTCAGGGTCTTTGATAAACGCTATTTTTGACTGTGCTTCTTCCATAATATACGGTTCATAGAGATATTGCCCGCCAAAGGCTTTGAATTTTTTATCGAATTCATCCATGTCTTTTGTTTCCATGGCAAAATGACCGAAAGCGTTTCCGTTTGTGTAGCCGTTTTTAGGGTTTTCAAAATTTTGAGTCAATTCAATTTCAAAATCGCTGTCTTCTCCTTTTAAAAAATGGAGTATGCTGTCTTCCAGTCTAATTTCGTGAGTCTTTTTTAAACCTAAAAGCTCCGTGTAAAATTTCATTGAGGCATCAAGGTCTTTTACTCTTATCATAGCGTGTAAAATTTTCATATTATCTCCTTTAAATTATAAATAACCGTACAGGTTAATCATAACATATCATTGTATTTTTTACTTTAGTTGGGGTATATTAAAGTGTAAACGGGGAAGAATTTATGGAACAATTACAACAAACAATTTTATTTGTTATCGACGATTTGGAACTTAAATATTTTGAGTTTAATGATTTAGTTACAAATTTCTGGTTAATAAAAGAACTTTTGCAAAGGGATTTTGAGGTATTTATCACGGTAAAAAACAAACTTTTTACCGACAATGAGTATGCAAAAGCAATCTGCTGGCAGGCTTATGTTAAGGATAACAATATTTTCTACAAAAAAGATGAGCCAAAAGAGTATATTATTGAACACTTTGATGTTGTTTTTTTCCGTCCCGATCCGCCTGTGGACATTGATTATATAAACGCCTGCCATGTGTTTGATTATGTTGATACCGAAAGAACGGTGATGATTAACAACCCTGTCGCAATCAAAAATTTTAACGAAAAATTTCATCTTAATTACTTCAATCGTTTTGCCCCTCAAAACATTGTTACCGCTGATTCGGACAAAATAAAAAATTTTGTACGTGAACACAAAAAAGCTATAATAAAACCTTTGAACAGATGCTTTGGCAGCGGTGTTTATTATCTTGATACAGAGGAAAGAAATATTAATGCCATCATTAAAAACCTTACAAACGAAGGCAAAACAATGGTTATGGTACAAGAATACATTGAAGAAGCAGTCCATGGTGATAAAAGGATACTTATTTTAGGCGAGCACGTTTTTGATGAGTGTATAATAAAACTTCCGGGCAAAGATGATTTTAAATTCAGTGTCCATTCTGACAAGTACTTTGAAACAGCAACTCTTAGCGAAGAAGAAAAGAAAATGGCGCAGGAGGTTGCAAAATATCTTAATTCCGTGGAACTGTATATGGTCGGACTGGATGTTGCCGGCGGCAAGATTATGGAAATTAACGTAACAAGCCCCTGCTATTTTATCAGAGAAATAAATGCCCATAACAGCGAAAAATTTCAAGATGTGCTTATGGACAAGCTGATAGAACTTATTGAACTAAAACAAGGGAAAATACCTGCGTCTTTATGCTGAAACAGTCATCTATAAATTTTGAAGAAAATCTGCGTGCTGATGAAATGCAGCTTTGTGAAATATTTTTTTCCGGCTGTAAAACTCCTGATGTTATTGCGCAAAAAAGAGCCGGCGTTGAATTTGAAAAACTGCCTGTTTGTATAAATAATTATAAAGCTGCCCCGTATCAGCAGGTGGCAAAATTTTTAAACGCCTTAAAAACAAAACAACCTCAATGGTTTGACGGGTTATATGAGAACAACGCACTGCTCGGGCTTGTATCTGACAACGCCGTGATTACATTAGAACCCGGTTCTCAAACCGAATTAAGCCTAAAACCGTTTGGCAGTATTGATAAAATATCTTCAATCCTTAAAAACTATAATAAAATCACTGCCGACCTTGCGAAAGAACAGGGTATTTTATGGCTGGGATACGGAATACAACCCGTATCGACATACCGCAATATTAATATAATCCCCAAAAAACGTTATGAATATATGACCAAATATCTGCCCTCGGTTGCCAAAAAACCGCTTATTATGATGAGAGAAACAGCAGGTATTCAAGCAAGTTTTGATTACGGAAGCGAAGAAGATGCAATGAAAAAATTTGCACTTGCGCTAAAACTGTCGCCTTTTATCAGTGCGGCTTATGCAAATTCCCCCATCAGAAACGGCAGATTAACAAAATTCAAATCAAACCGTGCTGCAAGCTGGCTTGAAACGGACAATGACCGCTGCGGACTTGTTAGCTCTAAAATTTTTTCGGGTGATTTTTCTTTTGAGCAATATGCACAAATCCTGCTTGATGTGCCGATGATTTTCATTGAGCGAGTCTTAAACGGTGTAAAAAAAGCAATAAGAGTGAAAAATTTGACCTTCAGACAGTTTATAAAAAAAGGATATGAAGGCTTTAGTGCCAATAAAGAGGATTGGGAAACACATCTAAGCCTTTACTTCCCTGATGTAAGACTAAAATCTTATATTGAAATAAGAAACCATGACAATCAGCGAGAGGATATGATTTGCTCGGTTCCTGCTTTATGGAAAGGACTTTTATATAACGACGACGCAATCCAGGCAGTTATAGATATTTTGAAAAATCTTACGTATTTTGATGTTGAATATGTAAGACACAAAACTCCAAAATGCGGGCTGGATATGAAAATCAAACATTTATCGCTTAAAGATATTGTAAGGGAGATAGTTGATATCTCTTATCAAAGTCTTAAAACAAACGGACAGGACGAAGAAAAATATCTTGAGCCGTTAAAAGAATATATAGCAAGAGGTATTACACCGGCAGATGTTATTATAGAAAAATACAATAAAGACTGGCACGGAAATTTAACAGAATTTGTAAATTATTGTGCTTTAAAATAAAACAGACGGTATGCAAAAAACCTCTTATTTTTTCACTTTATAAATTTTAAATTCCGACGGTTTTATTTCTCCGAAATGCAAGCTGTTTTCTGATTTTGCAAATTTAACTTCTTCAAATTTTGAACTGCCGATTTTGTCACTGTCTTTATAGACATATTCTGCAACTATAGAATAATCACACGGCATTTGCACTGTTTTATCGTAAACAGTTTGTCCTTCTTTTATATAAGTGTTTGAAAAACCGTCGCCGTGGTCTTCTGTCACTTTTTCAGTCGGAGCATTATAGTTGGCAACTATAAGCAAAGACTCTTTAAGCGGATCTTTGGAAATAAGCCAGCAGACAAAACCGTCATCGTCCTGATTTACAATTTCTGCTTCACCTTCACGTGTCAAAACATTTTTCAATGCAAAGTCATTTATGGCGTTAAACTTATTAAAAAATTTGTAATTCTTAGCTCTCGGCATAGAAATTTCGGCACCGATAACGCTTTCAATACCTGTTTTGGTAAAAGATTCGTCACCGTCTATGAACATAACCGGTCTTTGAGCATTTCTTCCGCCGGGGAGAAATTTATACTTGAACCACTTAAACAATGCTCCGTCCTCGCCTAACTGCCCCGGATACTGGTCAATGGCTCTAAATTCGCCGTCTTGATTATTGTAGCTTTTTAAAATAGAGAGATTTCCGTATGTTGTATCGGGATTGGCTATATTAAACTGCTCAAGCTCCTGATTGTCATAAACAATTGACTGCGGATTTTTAGAAAACTGTGAAATTATATCATTACCCCACAACACATCAAACGCCATATCTGCATGGTATTCTTTGTAATACTTATCCCACAGCATATACTCTGCCAGAGTCGAAAAATGAGGTATCGACTCCTTAAGCTCTTTATTCACACGACCAAGAACATTTCTGGGGGCACGATAGCTTATCGGCACACCGTCTTTTTCGGAAACCTCATCAACAATATGATCTATATGGTCGACTCTAAAGCCATCAAAGTTATAGTCTTTTTGAAGTTTTTTCAGATATTCTATGTACAAATCAATAACCGGTTTGTTGTATTCACCGGATTCAAGGTACACAAAATAATACGGTGTCTGGCAATCAAGGTTTGCAAAATGCGTAACATCGTTGCCTTTGTAATCAAAATGTTTAAATACGGGGTAGTCGCCTGTTTCCGACATTTTATCAAACACCGGAGTTCCGGCGGAGCACCACGCACCACCAGGTGCAGGCCAGAGGTTTTCTTTAATCAGGGTCTGGATAGTTTCGCTCTGTCTTGTAATATTCTCCTCTGTTAATTTTTCAGAGGGTTTAAACCCGTTAAGCTCCGCTGTTATGTCTTTTACCCGTGTATGAATTTCTATCTGATTGTTTCGTTTGGTCATTTCATCAGAAAATTCTTTTTTCTTCGGAGCTACTATTTCATCAAACCTGTTATAAATAGCCTGATAGTGTTCGGAAAGGTCATTAGAGCCTTTTTTCAAAGTAGATTTGTAAATATCTCTTACTATTTCCGCATCTTCTTTATCAAATTCTTCTTTTACAATATCAAAAGCCTTGTCAACTTCTTTCTCGATTTTTGATATAAGATCATTTATGTCATACCAGCGTGCTATTGAAGGATTAGCCAGCACCATTTTTGAAAATCTTCCTGTCTGGGGAAGAATATCATAAATAACGCAATGCCCTGCAAGTTGAGCAAATTTAATAAAAAGCTGAACCTGTTGTTTTACATCTATACCGATATTTTTAGTAATTTTTTTATCCTCAAGCAAAGGGCTGACTTCACTGCTTACCGGCAAATATGCACAGCCGAATTCTCTCGGGTGAAACGGAATTAAATAAATAGTAGTCGCAAGAACGCCTTTTTCCGGCAATCCTGACGGTAAAATAAGAACCTGCCTCAGCCAGTCAATTAATTTACCCGTATCTTGAGTATTATTACCGTTGCCAAGCCCTGCAAGGTTTATTAATTTGATATTATGCTGTTCTTTTTTCAGCCAGTTGCCGTTTCTGTAATCTGCACGCTGCGCAGGTGAAATTTTATTATTTTCAAAACTAAAAGCATTTTCCTGCTCGGAAAACACTCCGTTTTGCTTCCATTTTATTTCAAGTCCGTACAAAACTTCCGCAGGAGAAAGTTCTTCCAATGCTTTTATATACGGGTACGGCAAATATCCGTTTTCTTCTATAAGTGATTTAAGTTTTAATTTTTTGCTTTCTTCAAGAGAATCAACTTCATAAAACTCTTTTAATTTAGTATAAAGTTCGTTAATTTCTTTATCTAATCTTTCTGCTTTCCCGCTGCCTTTTATATTTAAATCCTTCAGATTTTTCAAAAAAGAAAACATGCCTGACCCCTTATAAAATTTCTCTCTGAGGCTATCATAGCATAAGCAAAATTCAGAATAAATAAACCACAACGACTATTAATCATTAAATTAAACATTTATTGTTATTGGGTTCATATAATAATATTACCAATGTTGCAATACCCGACAACAGGCTATTGATAATATTTATTATGTA
>CALUSA010000054.1 GCA_944323275.1 Candidatus Gastranaerophilales bacterium | reverse complement strand
ATCATACATATACATGATTCCCTCATTTGTATAGTAAGTAAAATATTTATATACCATCATACAGATATGACTTATTAGGGGAAGTCGTTTGGATAACCGGTGCAAATGAGTGAAGAATTAGAGTACAGTTCATATAGCAGAATAAAAAGGCTGTCGGATGAGGAGCTTGAGGCTTTGTGGCAGCAATATCTTGAGGATAAGTCGCAAAAAACTTTGCGTGATAAGCTTATTATTCAGTATATTTATCTTACAAGATATGTAATCGGGCGTATAAAAACCAATCTTCCTTCTACCTTTTCGCAGGAGGATATTACGAGTTACGGCGTAGAGGGGCTTATAGATGCCATAGAAAAATACACGCCGGACAGAGGTGCAAGGTTTGAAACTTATGCTCTTATGCGTATAAGAGGTACTATTATTGATAAAATCCGTTCACAGGACTGGATTCCACGCTCAACCAGAAGGAAAATAAAAGAAATCAAGCTTATTGCAGAAAAACTTAAACAATCCTTGGGCAGAGCCGCCACAACTACAGAGCTTGCTAACGCAACGAATATGGAAAAAGACAAGTTAGAGGCACTTCTGGCTGAAGATACTCAGGTAAGCTCTATTTATGATAAGAAAGGCACCTCTGAAGAAAGTGTAGAAATCATAGACACTATTCAGGATGAACATTTACAAAACCCTCTTGAGCAGCTTGTTGATAAAGACGTAAAACAGGAATTACAAACGGCGTTAAAACGTTTGCCGGAAAGAGAAAGAATGATAATGGTGCTTTATTACCATGAGAACATGACACTTAAAGAAATCGGCGATACAATTAACGTATCAGAGTCACGTGTATGCCAGCTGCACGCTCAGGCGATTATGAAGTTGAAAAACATTTTGAGCACTAGCCGTTCAGACCGTTTAAAAAGAAGTATTGTTTAACTTTTTGAAGCTTTAACGGGCTGAAAGCCAAATCTACTTTTGCCGGATTGGTAAATTCGACCTGCGTCAATTGTTGTGTTGGGCAGGTATGCCCAACCTACAGACTAAACCTTGTGAACGCCAATAATCCAAGAGGCGGATTTCCGGACGGACGACACGACCGAAGGGAGTTAGTCCGGGGAGCGAGGACATAGAGCCGGCTTGTGCAAAGCACAAAAGGCGAAACTGTCCGAGCGAGAAGGAAATCCAAGACAGCGCAGCGCACCCGCCTATGTTAAAAAGAGCAAAGTTTTTCATAGTGATAATATTTATTATGTAAGAAAGCATTTAATTTCTTGTTGTAACAATCAACATTACGGCTTACCGTGTAAGCCGTAATGTTGTCAGTATGTCAACTGACACACTCTGCAACTTTAACTAATACTGCGTAAGCAGTGTCAGCGGCTATGCCGCAGGAGTATGACTAAACACTGTTAGATTTTAGTGTGAATTTTGACAGACCGTAACGCAGTGAAGTGTGTGCAAAATTCATTCTAAAATTTTACAGTGTTTTTTGATTAGCGTTCTTTTCTTTCTTTTCCGATACTTTTCTTTCTTTTAATCGCAAAAAAGAAAGAAAAGTATCAAAGAAAAAATTTATACCTATAATTTATGTTCCAAAGCCTATTGTTTTCTATTGCCAAATGTCATCTTTTTATGTACTCAAGCAAGAAAAGAAAAACATTCGCTATTAAAAGAGTAATGCGTATTTGTAATATCATAGTTTATTCGTGAAGCAATTTTGCACGTTTCGCTAGTCTTTGTTCCGGTCAACGGCAAAAGAAGGCAACCCCAGACGGCTAACATAGTTAGCCGTAATGTTTTTTGTTATAACAGAAGGATTAAATACTTTTTTACATAATAAATATTTATCATATTTTAAAATTTTTTAAGAGCAGGTTGGGTATGACTCAAACTTCAGCAGACGTCCGGTGTTGCCCTGTCCGCTTTCTTCTCTGTTTTTTGAATATTCTTTTTTATCAGATTTTGCCGCACAATTTAAAGTTTGATTAAGAATTATGCCGGCTGCTGTTTTGAGGTTAAAATAGAATTATATTGTTGAGTATTACTTTGGGGAATTATAAAAGGAAGATGAAAAATTTAGGTAATTTTTTTAAAATTCTAACAGCAGTGCTGGCTGTTTTTTTCACTAACAGCGCAGTACATGCGGCTGTTGCCTTCCCTACGATTACCGTAGGGATGACCAACGCAAACACTCCGCAGGAGTTTACGCAGGGCGTACAAATCCTTATACTTTTGACTATTTTAACCCTTGCACCGAGTATTTTTATTATGTGTACGGCTTTTATAAGGATTATTATAGTACTTGCGCTGACAAGACAGGCTATAGGCACCTCGACTTTGCCGCCAAATCAGGTTCTGGCTGGTCTGGCTTTGATTTTAACATTTTTTGTTATGGCTCCGACCTTTAACAAAATTAATGAAACAGCAATACAGCCGTATATGAAAAATCAGATAACACAGCAGGTAGCACTTGATAAGGCGATTTTGCCTTTGCGTGAGTTTATGATAAAACATACCGAACAAAAAGAACTGGCACTTTTTTTGAGTATGGCGAAAATAGAAAAACCTGACAATTGGGAAGATGTTCCTACTTATACGCTGATTCCGGCGTTTGTTATTACGGAACTTAAAACTTCTTTTAAAATAGGTTTTGTAATATTTCTGCCGTTTCTTGTCATAGATATTGTAGTGGCGAGCATACTTGTATCCATGGGGATGTTGTTTTTGCCGCCGACTACTGTTGCTATGCCGTTTAAGCTTATACTTTTTGTAATGATTGACGGCTGGTACCTTATTACCAAAACTCTGCTTGAGGGCTTTGTTATGTAACTTTTCCGGCAGACAAATATTTTGACCCGATAACATAAAGGAAAATATATATAAATGGAAGATGCAGCTTTTTTAACGCTTATACAGAATGTTTTGATACTTATATTGATACTGTCCACACCGGTGCTTGTTATCAGCATGATAGTGGGGCTTATTATAAGTATTTTTCAGGCGGTTACACAGATACAGGAGTCAACCCTGACTTTTGTACCCAAAATTATTGCGGGAATCATAACCCTGATAGTGCTTATGCCGTGGATGCTCAATATGTTTGTATCACGGAGTGTGGAAATGTTTGACTACATACAGACAATTATTAAATAAAGACGGGAGATAAAACAAATTGCAGCCAAATTTGCTAACAATATTTTCACCGTCAAATATTTTAATTTTTATCCTGATTTTTACACGAATCAGCGGTATGATTTTTTCCATGCCGTTAATATCAACATATCCTATTCCACAGCAGGTTAAAATCTGGCTGGGGGCACTCGTTGCATTTATACTATTTCCAATGGTGGCGGCACATCAGTCGTTTCTTATACCTCACAGCATACCCGAGGTGCTTGTTTATCTGGTAAGGGAATTTGCTATAGGTTATATAATCGGATTTTGTGCAAATTTTTTATTTGCCGCAGTGCAGATAGGCGGCGAGTTTGTAAGCATACAGATAGGTGTTTCCATGAGTCAGGTGCTTGACCCCGCAACAGGGGAAAATACACAGATTATATCTCAAATGTACACTTATCTGGCAACAATGGTATTTATCGGGCTTAATGCCCATCAATGGCTTTTTGCCGCTATTTATAAAAGTTTTCAAACATTCCCGCCCGGGATTGATTATTTCTTTACCGGTAATATTGTGGCACAGGTGCTGCAAATGTCGTCGCAGATGTTTGCTATAGGCATAAGCCTGATTTTGCCTATTTTCTGTGTTATGTTTGTATCAGAAGTATTAATGGGCTTTATGTCAAAGATGATGCCGCAGATGAATATATTTATGGTAGCAATACCGTTAAAAATATACGTAGGTATTGTATTAATATTAATGTTTCTGTCACCTGCAACCGGCTATCTTGCAGCGGTTACGGAAAACTATTTGAAAGGTATTTTGAACCTGTTTATGTAAAAAGGTAAATCATGGCAAACGAAAAAACAGAAGAAGCGACCCCCAAGCGGCGGGAAGACGAGCGAAAAAAAGGTAATATTCCACGAAGTCAGGATATGACTTCTGCTTTGACCGTAACAGTCGGTTCCGGTTTGCTTTTTGTGATGTCACCGCATATTCTGGAAAAATTAAAAAACCTTTTATACTATACGCTGACCCATCTTGACCCTGAAACAATCGAAACTAATGATATAATCGCTCTTTTTGCGCCTTATGCAAAAGTTACCGGCGAAATGCTGCTGCCGTTTTTGCTGGGACTTGCCTTTGCCACGATTATAATAATGCGCATACAGGTGGGTGCACTTTTTGCCGCTGAAAAAATCAAACCAAAACTTGACAAATTTCAGCCCTCAAACATTGTTCAGGCTTTAAAAAGAATGTTCAATCCCTTTGAACCAAAAAATATGATTGAAATTTCCAAATCCTTTTTAAAAGTTGCAATTGTCGGTTATTGCGGTTTTTCATCCGTAATGGGAAGAAAAGACGAACTGCTCGGGCTTTTGGGCGTAGATATAAACACTGCTTTTGCTGTGCTTGCCGGTATTTTAACGCAGATGATTATAAATATTATCATTGCTATGCTGATTATCGGTTTTATTGATAAAAAGTATTCCGATTACGAATACAACAAATCCATCAAAATGACAAAACAGGAAATTAAAGACGAATGGAAAAATATGGAAGGGGATCCTGTTATAAAATCAAAACTAAAATCCGCACAGATGCAGTTTATGAAACAAAAAATGCTCACAGCTGTGCCGAAGGCGGATGTTGTTGTTGCAAACCCCACACATTTTTCGGTTGCACTCAAGTATGACAAATCACTTGCGCCTGCACCCGTTGTTGTTGCTAAAGGCGTGGATTATATGGCGTTCAAAATTCGAGAAATAGCAAAAGCCAATAATGTTCCGATTGTAGAAAACAAACCGCTTGCAAGATCCTTGTATAAACTTGTTAAAGTTGATGAGGTTATTCCTGCGGAGCTGTATGTTGCCGTTGCCGAGATTCTTGCTTTTGTCTACGGAAAAGAAGGTCCGCCCGGCATGCAGATTAAAAACCCTGATTTAAACCCGAATGCAAGAAGATAGTTTTAAATACTTTGCGCTGCACTCCGGCTATCCTGTACGTTTTTGCTGCTTTTAATAATTATATGCAGCCTTTTTATAAAATAATTGCCTGTAAGGGAATCTATCATTATAATTTTATCAGGAGCAGACAATGACGTTATTTAAAACAATTAAAAAAATAATAACCTGTTGTATATTGACCGTTGTAATCGTTTTGCAAAGCGGTTGTGCTGCGCTTAATTTCCGTTATGAATACGACAAGGGTGTACGGGCTTATAAAGAAAAAAATTACGAAGAAGCAATTATATTTTTAAACAGTGCACTAAATTACAAACCTGACTCTTACAGTGCTCTTTGCCTTCTCGGTGCAAGCTACGGTTATAAAAACGACAGAAAAATGGCGGAAAAAACTTTTCAAGACGCAATAAGGCTGTTTCCAAACTACTGGAACGCCTATGTGTTTCTTGCCGATTTAAAAAGAAGCCAGCACGATTACGACCTTGCCATTGAATATTACGAAACAGCCGTAACACTGGAATCTATGGGCGGAAAAGAAAAGCTGTATTACAGAAATCTTTTAAAACAAATAAAAGAAGAACAGGCTGCCTACATAATGGACGACCCTGTTATTAAGCAACAGTCCATTGAAAAATTTAAAAACGAAATCGTAAACTCTTATACCGGCGAAAAAGCCACAAAAGATACCGAGATAAAAAGAACCGGCGAAGTTGTGCTGGGGCTTGATAAAAAGCAGTGGGTAAAGGCTCTTGAGCATAATGACGAAAAATCTAAAGTTGTAGAATACGGTCTAAAAGGCGAAGATGTTAAAAACTTTAAGTGGACACAGCTTGTTACAATACAGTTCTTTGTACTGAATGACAATTTTAAAACAACTCTTGACGAATATTACAGAAACCATATAGGCGCAATAGATGCAATTGCAAAAAATTCCGGCAAAACTTTTGAGAAAAAAATAATAAGCCAGAAACAAAACGAAATTTTGTATGAGTGGAAATTTGATAATTCAAAAGAAACAGAAGTCGCAAGAATTGTATATACCCCGAAGGCTATTTATCATATACATTTTGCCAAAAAAGGAGCCTTTACAAATCAGGAAAAAGCAAAGTATGTCGATATGCTAAAAAATGCAATCCTGAAGTAGGCAGGATTAGCTTTTTACAGGATTAACCATATTACCGCCTTTAAAACATTACAATTTGTTAACTAAATTTTTTCGTATCAGGCAATTTTGCGCTGTCTAAAGTTTTTATATTAACAGAAGTGTTATATCTTTTAGTGTACAAATTTTAGGTAGAAATGGCAGGTTAAAATGGTAGCTGGAATAAATTCTTACGGTTTAAATGCGCAACAGTACAATGCTTATTTGAAGAAAAATAAAAACCATGAAAAGTCTGTTAATAATACAAAGCACAATCTTGCGGCTCTAGGTACAGCTGCTGCAACAATCGGCGGTATTTATGCAGTTAACAAATTCAAGGATACTCAGGCAATAAAAGGTATTGACAATGCACTTACAAACGGTGCTCAGTATCTTGAAAACGGCGGTTTGAAAAATCTTTATACTCGTGCGGCAAACGGTGTAAAAGGTTTTGGCAGGACAGTTAAAGAACAAGCTCCTAAAATCTCAATCAACGGTCTGCCTCAGGGAATGCAAAACAAAATAAAAAATGCACAAAACTGGTTAAAAAATGCAGCCGGTAGAGTAAAAGAATTTGCGGCACCTACGTTAAACAGAATAAAAGGACCGCTAAATAATGCGCTTAATTTCATGAAAAACGGTACCCAATATTTGTTGGATAGTTTTGCCAAGCTGCCTGCAACTCTTAAAATAGGCGGAATAATATCGGCAGGTGCAATAGGACTGTTACTGTTAATCGGCGCAAACAGACATTATAATAACGGAAAAATCGACCAAAAGTACGCTGATGCGGCTAAAATGTAAATAAAATAATTCAGATTACAAAAAGCGGACACCGTTTAAGTGCCCGCTTTTTTTTATTTTGTAATCGTTACTCCGTCAAAGATTTAAGTATTGCATAAGTTGCGCCCCAGCCGCTTATACCGCCTGTTGTTTTGTATTTTTCAATATTTTTTGCTCTTGTTTCTTTATTTTTTTGCTGTTCTTTGTTAAATTTTTCTAACTTTTTAGCACTTGAATTTCTTTCTTTAACAATCGGGTCAGCATAGGCAAGAAAAGCTCTGTACTCCTGACAGCCGTAGCCGGCTTTTACTTTTTGCGGATAGTTGTATGACAGATAATCAAATACATTCATCGCTCTTTCGGAATTAGCTGGCTTGCCCATCAAGGCTTCCCAGGTGCTGCCCGGGTGTTTTGTTATTACAACTATCATTGCCAGCGGGTTGTAGCCTGTATTTATCATCAAATCAACACCGGTAATATCAGCGTCTTTTTTATCGCTGAGGCTGTTTTTGTCAGCAAGGAACTCGCTGTTAGCCGCAGCGGAGATTATGTTGTCAGGGCTTAGTTTGCTTGTTACAGCGTCTTTGGCTGCATCTTTCATACGATTTTTGGAATAAGTTCCGTTTATGATATACCCCATTTCATGCGCAATAACAGCCGCAACTTCACTGTCGTTGCCGGTATATGACAGCTCCGTAGCGGAAATTTGTATAACATTTGTTATAGCCGTATCGGAATTATCGGCTTCGCCGTTAACGACTTTAAATGTTGTTTTTGCCGGCAGGTTGTTTTTAGAAATGATTGTCTTGCCGACAGTTGAAACCCTGTCTGCAGCGACCCATGTTGCTGCCTGTGCGGCGGATGCCATAAACAATACAGTTAATACTGATAAAAAAATCTTTTTCATATTCCCTCCTTCAACTCTGTAACAGTGTCAGCCTAAAGCTGTTTTACAGACTCAGTTTTATTTTAGCATTAAATTTACAGACAGTGAAGTTAAATTTTATTTTATACATTTGCAATAAACAAACGCACAGGCGGGAGTTCAATACTTTTGCCGGATTGGTAAATCCGCCCTGTGTTACTGCAGGCTTTTTAAATTCCTACTCGTTGGTTACATTTTTAAAGGGACACTTCAGACATGCCCAATAAAACTAAAGTATCTAACCCGACAAAAGCCTGCGGAGAAATTTATTCATAACGCAGAGCTTCAATAGGGTTAAGCAAAGAGGCTTTGTAAGCCGGATAATAACCGAACAGAATTCCGACCACACCGGCAAAACCGAAAGATATCAATACCGGCACGGGCGAAATTATTACTGTCATATCGGAGAATAATCCCACTATTTTACTGCCGAGAATACCGGCAATAACCCCGAGAAATCCGCCTGCAAGCGACAAAAGCAGTGCTTCAAACAAAAATTGCACTCTTATATCCATTGCCGTTGCACCAATTGCCATACGTATGCCGATTTCCTTTGTACGTTCGGTTACGGATACGAGCATAATATTCATAATCCCGATACCGCCGACAAGCAGGGAAACAGAGGCGATTGACCCCAGCAAAATAGCCATGGTGTTAGACGCCTGTTTTGCGGTTTCGAGCATCTGGGTAAAATTCCTTATGGTGAAATCATCCTCTTTTGTTTTACCGAGGTTGTGGCGTTCACGCAAAAGCTCTGTTATTTCCTCCTGAGCTGATTCCAGACTTTCTTCATCTTTTGCCTGCACGCTTATGTGCTTAACCATGCCGGGAAAATCCGTGCCGAAAAGCTTTTTTTGAGCGGTAGTTATGGGGATTAGCACAGTATCATCCTGATCCTGCCCCATACCGTTTTGACCTTTGGATTTTAAAATACCGATTACCTTAAAAGGCATACCGCCGATACGTACGGTTCTGTTCAAAGGATCCATATCGCCGAAAAGGTTTTCCGTCACGGTAGTGCCGAGTATTGCGACTTTTGTTGTGTTTTTCAAATCATCTTCGGTAATACCTCTGCCTGTTTCGATTTCCCACATTCTGATAGGCATATACCCGGGGGTAATACCGTTTACCGTAGTTGACCAATTCTGGTTTGAATACACAAGCTGCTGCACCTGTCCGACGGTCGGAGCAACCTCTAAGACGGAAGGGCAGTGCTTTAGCATTGCTTCGGAATCTTTAATGGTAAGCGTGGGCTGAGTTCCGCTGCCCATTCTTACCCCGCTAGAGGTGGTGGAGCCTGACATTACCATAAGCAGGTTAGAACCCATCGAGGCAATATCTTTGTTAATCCTTTGTTTTGCGCCTTCGCCTATGGAAAGCATTATGATTACGGCACTTACACCGATAATTATACCGAGGCTCGTCAAAATCGAACGCATTTTGTTTACCTTAAGCGAGCGGAGTGAAATTTTTAAGGTTGATTCAAAATCTATCATGCGCCTTTGACCTCGGTTCTGTTGTTGTTAATTTCGTCACTTATTATGTTGCCGTCTTTAAAACGTACAATTCTTTTGCAGTACTGTGCAATGTCCGGCTCGTGGGTTACAAGTATTATTGTTTTGCCCGAGTCGTTAAGTTTTACAAAAAATTCCATAACCTCTATCGAGGTTTTTGTATCAAGGTTCCCCGTGGGTTCGTCCGCAAGAATAATCGGTGCATCGTTAACTATTGCACGTGCAATCGCCACCCTTTGCTGCTGACCGCCTGACATCTGGTTGGGCAGGTGGTTTTCTCTGTATTCTAGCCCTACTATTTTTAAAGCTGCTTTGGCTCTTTGCAGCCTTTCCTCCGGTGCAACACCTTTGTAAATCATAGGCATTTCAACGTTTTCAATAGCCGAGGTTCTCGGTATAAGGTTGAACCCCTGAAAAACAAAGCCAAGTTTAAGGTTGCGGATTCGGGAAAGCTCGTTCATCGACATTTTGCTGACATCAATGCCGTCAAGAAAATAACTGCCCGAGGTGGGTTTGTCAAGACAGCCTAAAATATTCATACAGGTTGATTTCCCCGAGCCTGATGCACCCATTATCGCAACAAACTCGCCTGTGTCAACGGTGAGCGATACATCATTGAGAGCATTAAATGATGTATCACCCGTTGAATATGTTTTTATAAGATGTTGTATTTCGATAAGCTTCATATATATTTTACTTTTATCCAATCTTGTTTAGCCGTGACAGCACAGGCTTTTGCGATTTTAGAACAATCTCATCGGACGGCGTTGCCCCTGAGCGGCTTTGTCGTTTTCGCCACGTTTTCTCAGTATTACTCTGTCTTTTTCCTTAAGCTCCTGAGAGATAATTTCGGTTTTGTCAGAGTCTTTTGCACCTGTTTTTATTGTAATTCTGACCGGTTTGTTGTCTTTAATTACCCACAGCCCCTGATCTTTGTATTTTTTGCCGCCTGTAAGCTCTTTGTCCGTAAATTTGAGTGCATCGGTCGGCACAGAGATAACGTTTTCACGTTTGTTTGTAATGATAGAAACGTTGGCTGTCATACCCGGAATCATTTTCTGTTCTTTGTTGTCAACGTCAACAATTACCGTATAAGTAACAACGTTGGATACCGTTGTCGGGGCAATACGCACCTCGGTAACTTTTCCGTGAAAAACCTCGTCTGCGTAGCCGTCGAGAGTGTATTCAACCTCTTGACCTTTTTTGATTCTGCCTATATCAGCCTCGGAAACGTTAACCTCTATCTGCATATTGGTCAAATCCTGAGCCACCTGAAACAACGTAGGTGTCTGGAAGCTTGCCGCTACTGTCTGACCTACGTCTACCGCACGTGAAACAACAGTCCCGTCAACTGGTGAAACGATTTTTGTGTATTTCAGGTTTGTCAAATTGTTTTGCAAAGTTGCACGTGCCTGATTGATAGACCCCTCGGAAGCCGCAAGCTGTGCTAGGTCTGATTTGTATGTTGCTTCCGCAAGGTCAAGGTCGCTTTTGGCTACATAGTTTTTTGTATAAAGTTTTTTATATCTTTCGTAATTCTTTTTGTCATAAGCCAGCATAGCCTGTACTTTAGCTTTGTTTGAAATTGCTGCCTGAAGGTCGCCGCGGGCTTTGTCTACCTGAGCCTGAAACAGCGACGGGTCAATTTGGGCAAGCAGTTGACCTTTCGTTACTTTAGAGTTGTAGTCAACATAAATTTCTTTAATCATACCTGATACCTGTGAACCTATATCAACAGTGTTTACAGGGTTTACGGTACCTGAGGCTTCTACTGCTTCTATTATTGTTTTGCGTTTTGCGGGCACGGTTACGTAATCTGCTGCCGGATTTTTGGTGAACCACAGCGCAAAACCGCTTGCAAAGAATATTGCGGCAACTATACCGCTTATTATGATTACTCGTTTTTTCATCTTACCCCCATTGATTTTTGGAATTGTTCTTTTGCGACGTTATACTCAAACACCGCCTGAACAAAGGACAATTGAGCGTTGTTGTAATTTGTTTGCGCCTGCTGCAATTCTATAAAATTGCCCAGACCTACAGTGTATCTTCCGTCAGCAAGTTCAAAGTTTTCCAGTGTTTGCTGAACTTTTTGCGCCATTAACGGGATTTTTTTCTGCAGTACAACCATATTAATATAGTTGTTTTTAACTTCAAAATGTATATTCTTTTTAGACAGGTCTATGTTTTCTTCCGCCATTTGAAGATATGAATTGCCCTGAGCTATGCTGTATTTCATATCCATAAAGTTTAAAGTCGGGAAGTTGATAGTCACGCCTACGTTAAAGCCCGTGTTTGATACATCACTGTTTTTCCTGTAATTATAACCGGCATTTGCACCGATAACAGGCAGGTAAGAACGTTTGATGGCTTTTAGGGATTCTTTTTGCGCTCTTTCCACCATAAGCAGTGATTTTAAGTCGGGTCTGTTTTCGTAAGCTTTTTGGATTGCGTCATTAACAGGCATTACAAGCGGCTGGAATTTGTAATTTTGCAGTATATCCTGCTTTTCAATGCCCGAGGTCAAAATTGCGGTTTGTTCATAATCCGTGCTGCCGCTTTTTTTAACGGTGCTAACGTTAACCTCTGTTTTTTGAGGTTTTGTCCTCTGAAAATTAAAGCTTTCCGTATTTTTTAAAGTATATTCCGGCGCATCGGGGTAATACATTGCATTGTTAAGGTTAACAATAGCATTTTGATATTGTCCCTGCGCATTTATTAAAGAAATTTCCGCATCAGTCAAATATACCTGAGCGTTTACAACGTCTATTTTGGATTTCAAACCCTCTTGAAACAGAGCGTTGGTTCTTTCATAATTAAGCTTGTTGATTCTGACAGAACGCTCGTAAACATCCTGATTGGCAAGAGCTGCAAGAGCCTCAAAGTATGCCATTTTTACGTTATATACCGTATTGAGAATTGTATTTTCCAGATCATAACCGGCAGACTCACGGTTATATTTTTGCATGTTGATTCTTGCAACCGTTGAGCCGAAATCCCATATAAGCTGGTTTACGCCGAGATTCAACTGGTAATAGTTGTTGTCGGACGAGGTACTGCCGCCCTGATTGTAAAATCCGCCGCCACGACCGGAGTTTTTGTTGTGCTGTGAGGTAAATCCATTGCCTATTGTGAGGTTTGGAAAATAATCCGATTTAGCAAGTCCTACCTGAGAGTTAGCTATATCTTTTTGCGTTTTTGCAACTTTTATATTAGGGTCGTTTGCCAGTGCTATATTTATACAGTCCTCAAGTGAATACTCCACGTCTTTGTTGACTTCCGCTTTCATCTGCACTGCCGGCTGTGTGTTTGTTTTCGGTTTGTTTTTCTTAAATGGTATAGAAAAACCGTAAGCGCAGGAAAAAAGCTGACAACTCATAATCGACAGTAATAATGCGGCTGATATTGATTTTTTTGTGAGAAACGGGATTCTTTTCAATTCTGATTAAACCTTGTACGTGTTATTAACTTTTTATTCTATAAAAACGTATTAATTATTAAATCATCCTGTTATCTTAATTTTTCTGTACAAAATAGCCCCAAAGAGCTATCTGATACTGAATTGTTGCTTTAATACGTTTACGTAATTATTAACGATAAAGAAAAATTTTTGTTCAAAAAATTCATCCTTGCAGTCATTGAGAGTAACTATTAAAAATTGAATTAACAGGAGTAAATTTCACAGTTATTGTACAGGTTCAATAACCGTTCTGACGATATAAATATGTATTGCAGGTTGTTCACATACGTGCGCAGCTGCGGCTTAAGAAATAGAATAATTAAGGCAGTACAAATATTAACTTTTGTAACAAAATTATATACTTCGTGAATACGATATATATAAATTGTTTTTATTTATATAGCAATGTGTATTAAGTAAGAAAATAGGTGGTAAAAATGGGTAATCCATTTGCAATTACGTCAGAAGAATTATTAAAACGCCAGCAGGGTATTCAAGGTCCGGGAGAAACAGATCAGTCCCAAAATACACCCGAGGCACGTGAAGCCAAAGAAACAGAAAAGTTGAAATCAACCGATGTTTATTCCGCAGCAACTCAAAGAGGCGGTTCGATGGCAACAACGGACGGTGTGTTTGAAAACTACGACGGATTTACACGCTCGACAACAGGC
>CALUSA010000053.1 GCA_944323275.1 Candidatus Gastranaerophilales bacterium | reverse complement strand
ATGCTTTAAATAAACAGGCTGCTGCCATGAACTTGCCTTCCTCTGGTAATGTCATAACAACACCTCTTACACCTCAACAGGCTACTGCTGCAGGTATAAGAACTCCCGAAGCTCAGGCTGCTTATGACAGAGTTTTGGCTCAGCAGTTCAAACCCGGTCTGAAAAGAGAAGCAGCAAGAGCTGATGCAAGAGCTGCCTTCCGTACACCGGCTGATATGGCAAACCAAAAGCTCAATGAAGTAAGACCTGATTTAGGTTCTCAGGGGGCTGTTGTTCATACAACTCATACTCCTGAAACAATTTCAGCAGGCTACAGCATCGGTTCCAATGCCAAAGGCGCAGACCAGTTAGCAGCATTGCTTGCTCAGATGAAGGCATAATAATTTTTTAAATAAGCAAGATGTTTTATATACTGACATCTGCATAAATTAAATTTGAATTAAACATAAACCTATTATAAACAAACTAAAACCTAACCAATCCCCGTTAGCTTAAGTGCTGCGGGATTTCTTTTTTGCATTGTATTTTGGGCAGGTTGGAATTTAAAAATTGTGTTAAAACCTTGGTGTATAAATTTTTAGAAAAATTAGCAAATATTTTTTTTACGGTTTTTATAAATACTATGAAAGTTAATAACACTAAGATACAAAATAAAAATAATAATAATCACAGACCTGCCTTTGGTGCAAAACTCGGCTGGCGTGCTGTTTATGAACTGAAAAACACGCCTGAAAAGCTCGAAAAAATCACTAACAGGCTAAAAGACGCAGGTGAACCGACAACGATTGTTGATATAATGACGTTTAAGACAACAAAAGGCAACAGGTATTCTTTGCGTTTGTTTAATGAGATATTCGGTGACGGTTATAACCTTTCGCTGCTTAAAGATAATAACAATAAGGAGATTGTGCTTTCTTCCGCTAAAGATTTTGTGGCTAAATTAGAAAATTTGACCAAAACAACAGTGGAAAATAAAGAGTACCTTCTGTTTAACAAAATTAAAGCAGAGCATTCCTCGTCTTTGTCTATGACCAAATATTTAAAAGGCATAATAGAACGAGCCAAAAAACGGGGGCAATACCTGAAACCAAAAACAGAACAAACTTTTTTTGATAAATTTAAATAGAAGAATTGACGGAGATTCATTTTGCTTGCGCCGGTGAGGCAACCTGATTTGAATTGCATGCAACTAGTATTTTATGTGGATGTTGACTATTGCTGGATAATAATTATCTTAGCGGGTTATTTGGAGATTTTCTTTTTTCTGTTCTCCAGTTTTTCACTTATGCTGTTTGCAATAGGTGTAGCAATAACAGGCGAAACAAATCTGTAAATCAGAGCAAATACCATTAATGCCTGAGCTGTCTTGAACCCGTTCATCATTTTTGTAAGCTTTTTGGTCTTGTCTGCAGCGGCAACGAGTTTTATTGCGTTATTCATACCTTCTCTGTTGAAGGCGGCACGCATAGCCTTGCTGTTTTTCATTCTATCAAGATACATTGCTTTAACAATTTCAGCTTTATCCTGTCCTGCAGCAACGGTTATGTTTTTAATTTCTTTTAAGAAATCCTGTGCAACTTTGTCGCCCTTTTGTTTTTTGATTTCTTCTTTCAGATATACTTTTACAGTGTTTGTAAATTCAAATTTGTTTTTAATTTTGTCTATTGTTGTTTTAAGTTTAGGGCTTTTTGCTGCCGCACGTTCAACAACATTTGCGTATTCAGGATCCTGACGGAACTTTAAGAATTGTTGTCTGAGTTTTTCATCCTGAATTTTTGAGATATGGAAAAGCTCGGCAATGCTGTTGATTTTTCTGTTAAGATAGTGGTTGAGCGTGTAAGCACCGACTGTTGACATTGCGCAAACTGCACCCTGATTAATCATCAACGCAGGTTTCTGTTCTTTTTCAATTGTTTTTGAACGTGCTGTGTCAAGCATATAAAAACCGGATAATGTGCAGCCTACAAAAGCGGCAAGGTGTTCCTGATAATTTTTGTTTTTAAGATAATTAACAATATTTTGCACCGGTTTTAATGATGCAAGATAACCAAGAGCGTATGCAATTCCGTTGGTTCCTTTGTCACCGGCATGTTGGGCAAACTGTTTTGTTCCGTCTATTACTTTTTTTGCCGTTTTTGCATCTAAACGTTTAAAAGAATGTCTGTACTGAGAGGTGTGAGTATATGGTCTTATTTCCATGATTCAAATCCTCCCGTAAAGTTCTGGAATGTTTTGCTGGCTTTTGCATTGTTTTTAAAGTTTATTATTGAATATCTGTAAATCGGATTTTGAAGCAGGTTTTGCGTTTCTGTTTTTTGTGCCTCCGGTGTTTTTTTAGTCCCGAAAATTCTGTTTAAAAGATATTTGTCAATAAAAGGTATCAAAGCGATTGTAATACCCGAGCGAATGCTTGCCGTTAAGACTTCTGTTGACTTGTTAACAAGCATTGTGTAGGTTTGTGCATTTTTGGTTGAACCTATGAATTTTGCTGCTTTTTTAGCAAAAATTTCCGGATGTTCTTTGAGTTTGTTCAAACCTTTTTTAATCGGAGAGAAAAGAGCAACCGCAAAACCGTAGCCTATTAAGCCCGATGATATTGAATGAGAGGCTGCTTTTTTATTTTTTTCTCTGTTTTTGTCGTTTGATTGTGCCAATATTGCAGCCGGTCTTAAAATGCAGGTAATACCCAGCGCAAATACGGCATCAAAAATTGTCTGGCTGGCGTCTGCCATACTGATAAATTTTTCGAGCGTTTTGCTGTTCAAAAATTTCCAGAGGTTTGTTTGTTTTATTTTGTTAACTTCTGATAAAGAAAGACCGCCAAATGAAACATTTTTAGCGGTCTTTCTTGAAATAAAATTATCTGTTTGATTTAATGACTTGTTATTTAATGAGTCATGATACAACATGAACTGAGAAATAGCGTCATCCGCTGCCCCTTTCGGCAACCCTGTGAACTGCTTAGATGCTATATTTACTGTATTAGACTGTAAATTTAACATTTTCCTCTTTCACAAGTCTTTTTACTTCTTACATATCTTTCAATAATTAGAAGTTCAAAAATCTTTTCTTTTGTTAGTTTATCATATTAAATTTACAATTCAATCCACTTTTTTTATGAAAAATAAAAAATGTAATGTCAAAATCCTTGATTATAAGTGTATTTTGGACATTTAAATTCAACTATACAAAACTTAATAAAATGATTAAGGTGTTAATAAAACTTTTATGGCTTCGCCTCTGTCGTGTGCCAGAATAGCTTCTTTAGCCTGAGAGAGCGGCATTTTTTTTGTAATAAGTTTTGTAACATCAATATGCCCGTCAGCAATCAAATCCAGAGCCTGCCTGAAGTATTGCGGAGTGTGGTGGAACACGCTTATTATCTGTACTTCGTCGTAATGTAGCTGTTTGGTATCTAAAGTAATTTTAGACCCTGATTTGCAGCCGCCGAATAAATGCACCTTGCCGCCTTTTCTCACAATAGAAAACATTTTTTCCCATACTTCGGGCAGACCGACGCATTCAACGGCAACATCCAGCCCTCTGCCTTCTGTCGTGAAGGATTTGAATATCTTTTCTGGATGTTTGTATTTTAATAAATCCACCACCTCGTCAGCCAGAGCAAACTCTTTTGCCATTTTCAGCTTAAGCGGATTTCTTCCCGCCGCAATAACTTTTGCCCCCTTGAGTTTTGCAAGACGTGCAAACATAAGCCCTATTGGACCTATTCCGATTATCCCTACCGTATCGCCCGGCTGAATATTTGTTCTTTCAACTCCGTGCACAACGTTTGCGAGAGGTTCGCAAAAAGCTGCTTTTTCAAAACTCAGGCCGTTTGGGATTTTGAGCAGATTTTTTTCCACTATTCTTTGCGGAATAGTTATGTATTCTGCATAGGCACCGTTTAGCAGGTCAAGATTTTCGCATAAATTGTACTGTTTTTTCTGACAGAAAAAACATTTTCCGCACGGTGCGGAGTTTGCAGCAACAACTCTGTCGCCTATTTTAAAGCCCACAACATTTTTGCCTGTTTTGACAATCGTTCCGGCAAATTCATGCCCGAAACCCGAGGGTGTTTTTTTTATTAAAACAGGATGCCCCCGTCTGAAGGTTTTTACATCAGTACCGCAGGTTAGTGCGGCTTCTATTTTAACGAGCACTTCGTTATCATCAGGTTCTTTTATGTCTACCTCCTCGTATCTGATATCCTGAGGAGCATAGTATCTTATTGCTTTCATTTTCATAGATATTTTAGTTTTGTCCTATTTTTATATAAGCTTTTAAAGTTTTATTTGTCATTGTGTCTTCTATTGCTCTGCCGATATCTTCGAGCGGATAGACTGTAGAAAGGTATTTTACAATTACTTTTTTCTTTGTCAGCAGGTTGTAAGCAGTTTCCAAATCCTCAGGTGAAGGTGAATAGCTGCCTAGAATTTTTAATTCTCTGTAATAAATTTCATTGTTTGTGTAACCTGTTGTGTCGTTTTTTACTGAGGAAAAGACAAGTATTGTCCCGCCGTCACGAACGGATTTGAGTGCAAAATCCAGTGTGGAATCCGAACCTGCCGTCATAAATACGATATCGGCACCTATTGAGCAGGTCATTTCTTTAATTTTGGCAGAGGTTGCATCGTTATCTTTAAATTTTAGCGATACATCAAAGTTCAAATTGTTTGCCAGTGCAACCCTTTCTTCTATGAGGTCACAGCCTATTACGTCGCCTTCAAATGCCTTGACAGCCTGACCCATTAAAAGCCCTATTGAGCCAAGACCTATGACAAGCGAGGTTGTACCTTTGTGTACTCCTGCTCTTTCCACTGCTCTTACACAGCATGCCAGAGGCTCCATAAATGATATTTCCATATCATCAAGCTTTTCAGGGGTTTTAAATACAGTGTTCTGCAGATGTAAAGGCGAAACATAGATATACTCGGCAAATCCGCCGGGGAAAATATTTGTTTTTTTAAACTGCCTGCACATCGAATAGCTCTGATTGCGGCAATAATCGCAGTCCATACAGGGGACATGATGACCCAGAACAACTTTGTCGCCTTTTTTTAATTTAGAAAACATTCCGTTATTTATTTCAACGATTTCGCCGACAACTTCATGCCCGAGAACTTTTGCGTTTCCGTCATGTATAAATTTAACAATGTCCGAGCCGCACAATCCGCAGCCTAGTACTTTTACAATCGCACCTTTAGCTCCGTGTTCCTGTAATGTAGGCTGAGGCATTTCCTGTATTGATATTTTTTGATTTTCCGCTACAGCTGCTTTCATATAGATATCATTATCCCCGTAGTCTGTATTAATTATTAAAAATTCTATCACTAAATAATTCTTTGTGAATATAATATTAATATTAACACATACAAGATTTGTAATATTGTATTGCCGGATTCATAAATGAAAAATTTTGAGGACTACGAAGAAGATATATATAAATGTTCCAGATGCGGATTGTGCCAGTCTGTTTGCCCTGTGTACAGAGCATCTTTGAACGAATGCGCAGTATCACGGGGCAAATTTAATATACTTAACGGAATAATAAAAGGCGATTTGCATTTTAGCGACAACGTAAAAAAATACCTCGATTTGTGCACGGGCTGCAATGCATGTAAAGATTTTTGCCCGAGCGGTATTAATGCAAGAGAAATATTTGTTGCCGCAAAGCGGGAATATTACAAAGATAAAAAACTTACACCGGCGCAAAAATTTTTGAATTCTTATTTTTTATTCAAAACCCTGCTTTGCTGCACGGGTGCAGCAGCTTTTTTGATGCGGATATCAGGTTTGACATATGTTGTTAAATTTTTTGAAAATATAATTTTAAAAACAGGGTATTTGGGCAAAAGGCTGGTTCTGCTCAATTCTTTAATTTTTCCGGTGTTTAATAAAAAACTTTCCGCCAAAAAATGCACAAAGAAACAAACAGCAGTATATTTTGAAGGCTGTTTTAACAAATATATAAATGATGACACTGAAAAAGCCGTAAAATTTCTTCTGGAACAAAACGGTATCGGGTTTATAAAAAAGGATTTTGAATGCTGCGGCATAAGTTATTTGCAAGACGGTAACACAATGCAGTTTGAAAAATTAATGAACACTAATATAAATAAGCAGGATTGCGACTGTGTTTATCTCATCACTGACTGTGCTTCGTGTAATTTTGTTCTTAAAGAATATCAAAATTACGCTAATACCCGTGCGGCAGCGGACTTTAGCAGTAAAGTTACGGGTGCTGTTGAACTCATTAAAGATATTAACTTTGAGGCAATAAAACCGTTAAAGGTTGCAGTGCACAAACCCTGCCATGACAGTTATGATTTTATTGAAGTTGTTAAAAATATCCGTGGGATTGATTTTGTTGAGGTTGAAGATTATGACAAATGCTGCGGGTTTTCGGGCAAATTTGCAATACAAAACCAGAAAATTTCACGTGAAATTTCAAGACAAAAAATGCAGCATTACACAGGCAAGGATATTGATTTTGTCATCACGACCTGTCCGGCATGCCTGCTGGGGCTAAATCAGGGGCTTGCGGAAATTGATGCGTCTAAAAAACCTATTGCAATAAATTTATTTGTTTTTCTTGCTAAATATTGCCACAGATTATCTGATGCGTTTTAATGCCAGAAGCGAAAGTGCTGATACGGCAAGACCTACAATCGGCCATGTGTAATTGGGTTTTTCTTCCGTTGTCAGGAAGGTATAAGTTTTTGAGATATTGTTTTTCTGCGTATCAAAACAATAGCTCGCAATGTCTTTTGTCACTTTTGTAGCACCGACTGCGTTTGACGGGTATCCCTGATACGGAATCTGTGACGAATAAATACCTTGAACCATAATCTTTAACCTTTACCTTACTACTTGTAAAATTTACTGCCTTATATATATAAAAACGAAATGTAAAAATTAATTGCCAAAATTTTAACATTTCGTATATTTTTGTTATTTTTTGCAATTTTTGGGAATTATTAATATAATTAGATAAAAAGTTTATAGTTATAGGAGTTATATATGAATTTAAAAAACAAGTATGCAAAGTTTGCTTTTACTATGACAGAAGCACTTCTTGCCATTACAATCCTCGGGGTTATAGCTGCGTTGATGCTTCGCTCAATCAACCGTGTAACGCCCGATAAAGACAAAGTTATGTTTTTAAGAGCGTTCCATGCAATGGAATCGGCAGTTAGTAATGCAGTAAATAACCAGTCTTATTACGACCCTGATGCAAATGCTGCTAAACACGGCGATTTTGGCAGTGACCCTCTGCCGACAGCACGAGTGGAACTCTATACAAATGCCGGCGGCTCTGACGGTGCTATATGTACTGTAAACTCAAATTACCCGGGGGGATGTCAAAAAGTAATTAAGGATAGTAATGCTGTATGTTATTTAACTGCAGCAGAAATGAGCCTTACAGGTATTGTTAATTGCGATGCAGGTGAAGATATCATGAACTACCGTACGGCAAACGGTGTATGCTATTACGGTATGGCAGGCAAGGTCCCGCCGTTTGAGTTTGTAATAGACCCCTCCTGCAAAGGTCTTAAATACGGATATGCGGTAAAAGTATTCCCGTCAGGAAAAATGACCGTACCTAAAGAAACATCTACCTATGCAGCTGTCTTTAAAGACGAAGCCCAGCAAAATTTAGCTTATGCCTGGTTCTCTGAACAAACTGATGTAAAAGATAGAGATTACGATTTTGAAGATATTAATGAAGCAGGTCAGGGTGCTGACGGCTCAGCTACAGGTGAAGACGATGATGCAGGCAGTACAAGCGGCAGTACGACAAGCAGCAGCTCAGGCGTAAAACCTGTTATACCAAGCAGCGGCTTAGAACCTGTAACAAGCAGTACAAGTTCTTCTAGTAGTACTAGTAGTACTAGCAGCAGCACAAGCAGCAGCTCTGGTAGCAGCAACGGCGGTTTGGATTTTAAACCTTATGATCCAGATGCTCCTATCCGATATCCTGAAACTATTACAAGCGGTAGCACTGGCAGCTCAGGCACTACAAGCGGTCGTCCGAGCACTGGCGGCGGTTCCGGCGGCGGTGGCGGTGGAGGTAACACTCGACCTGAACACTTCCAACAAGCGTCTGATCAAGTAATGATTAGATAACAACATATATAAAACTACAGGAGATAATAATGAATAAAGAAAAACTGAAAAAAAAGGCATTTACACTGGCAGAAACACTGCTGACACTGACCATTATCGGTGTTTTGATGGCTGTTATGCTCAGGTCTATCAGCCGTGTAAACCCTGACAAGGATAAAATTCTGTTTTTAAAATCCTACCATTCAATTGAAGCAGCCATTGCAAATACAATCAATGACCCTTCAAAGTATGACCAGACCACGCAGGAAAGCGGTGACTTTTCTAATGATCCGTTAAACACCGCCTATGCAAAAATAGACGGCTCTATCTACTGTTCAGAAGACTGGCAGGCAACTGAATCTACTAACATTACCTGCGGCAGTACACCAATAAACCAGGATAATGCACTGTGTTATTTTCTGGCTGAACAGCTTAACATTATAGGCGGTTTTAGCTGTACGGGCGGCTCTAGCGAATTGAACTTTAGAACAACTAACGGTGTTTGTTTCTACGGCTGGTCTAATTTCGGTTCTGATTCGATAACAGGCAGAGTTGACCCTACATGTAACGACAAAGGTTACGGCATTACCGTTTATAAAGAAGGTAAAATGACCGTACCGAGCAGCGCACAGGGCGTAGAAGCAGAAATGCAGGAGGATGCCGTAAGATGGATGGAAGAACAGACTCAAATCAAAAATTAATAAAATGGTCTGTTAAAAATTCATAACAAACTTTACTCTACTGACCAAAGCGATTATTTACAGCTTTGGTCAGCTGTTAGAGAAAAGACTTCTGTTAATAGTTCACAACAGCGTCGACTGTGATATAGTATTTTGTATAGTATAAATAGACTTTTGGGAGAAATTTTAAATGGAAAATAAAAAATTAGCAGATATAGGTGTGTTTGGCGGTTCCGGCTTTTACAAATTTTTAGATAAAATCGAGGAGGTAAAAGTCGAAACTCCTTACGGTTCACCGTCTGACAGCGTGTTTATAGGCGAAATCGGCAAACATAAAGTTGCTTTTATGCCAAGACACGGAAGAACCCATACACTGCCGCCGCATCTTATCAACTACAGAGCCAATGTCTGGGCTATGAAATCAATCGGCTGTACAAGGGTTATTTCACCATGTGCCGCAGGCAGCCTGCAAAAGCATGTTGCACCCGGGCATTTTGTAATCTGCGACCAGTTTGTGGATTGGACAGACGGTAGAAAATCCACCTTTTATGACGGACCTGTCGTTACCCATGTCAGTGCCGCAAATCCCTACTGCGAAGAAATGCGCCAACTGGCTGTTGCTACTGCTAAAGAACTCGGTATTACTGTACATGAAACAGGTACTGTTGTTGTAATCAACGGTCCGAGATTTTCAACAAAAGCAGAGTCCAAATTCTTCACCTCGCAGGGCTGGGAGGTTATAAATATGACACAGTTCCCCGAAGCTTATCTGGTTAAAGAGCTTGATATGTGCCCGTTAAATATATCTTTAATTACTGATTATGATGCAGGGCTTGTCGGTGAGGTTCCGCCTGTCCAGCATGCCGAGGTTATTAAAGTATTTAATGACAACAACGAAAAATTAAAATCCTTGTTGTTCAATCTTATAGAAAAACTTCCTCTTGAGAGAGAACACTGCGATTGTGCAAAAACTGTTGCTTCATCAAGAGCTTAGGGAGAAGTGCATAAGTGAGTATAGCTTATTTAGTAAACAATTTATTTAATTTTTATTTCTGGTTTGTGCTCGTCAGGATATTTTTAACGTGGATTCCTTCGATAAACTGGTACAGCCAGCCGTTTAAAACAGTTGCAATTGTTGCTGACGTTGTTTTAAATCCGTTTAGAAAAATCATCCCGCCAATGGGCGGGCTGGATTTTTCACCCATAATTGCACTGCTGTTTTTACAGTTTGTTCAGTTTTGCGTGGTACGCCTTCTTTTAATACTAGGGCTGTAACAGATTTACATCAAAAGATTGATGTAAAAAAATGTTAATATACTTTAAAATATTAAAAAAGAACTAGCAAAATTTTTTTTGCAGGGCTTTAAAATAATATGAGGCATTTTATATGTCTTTTTCGTGTAAGAGGTAAACTCAGGAGAGTATAAGGTGGTCGATAACCGTTCAGCAGGATTTTTCGGAATCGGTGGCAGCTTTAATTTCAAAAGCGGCGACATATCCGGCACTGCGGCAAAAACGGCTGATGATCGCCAGAGCCCGGGGATGGAGTATTTTCAACAGGGAGAACCCTCTGAAGACGGCACCAATTTTTCAGAATCACAGTTCGTTGACAGAAGCGCACAGCTCAACGCTACATTAAACTCACTGGCAATGATGAACGTTGCCAATCTCATCAAAAAAAATAAAGAAGAAAAATCAAAGCTTGAAGATAACAAAAAAGAAAAAGAAGAAGACAAACCTCCTCTTGATGCAAAAATTCCTCTCTGGGAGGATTATCAAGACGAAAACGAAGACTTTTTGTATGTAGATTAGCTTGTTTTTGTGTTTCTTTTTATTTGTGATTTTGTTTTTACTATATTTGTAATGTTTCTTAAAATATTGTGATATAGCAGGAAAAATCTTTCTGTTTATGTATTAATAAAAACAGAAATAAGGAATTAATGATGAATATACAAAAACTTGCATCTTCTGTCTTTCCGGAAAAATCACCTAAAAACGCAGTTGTTTCCAATAATGCGAATCAAAAAACAAGAAACTCCATACCTGGCGGCTTTGCAGGATATTTTACCGCCACGGTTTTAGCTTCGGAGTTGAAAGATTCTTTAAATTGGGCGTCAGCCAAAATTGTCGGAAACATTAAAGAAGACCTGCGTAACAGCGGTGATTTGCCCAAAATACCGGCAATTGCGGATAGCTATATTGAAAAAAACGGTTTAAAAGATAAAGGTGTAAAGGTTATAAAATATTCCCTGCAAAAACCTGCAGCAGAGCAAAAAGAGGCTTTTGAGGCTATTGTCGGCGGGTTTAATCCGCTTTCTAAATTCCTGCTTAAAAAATCAGTTGAATATAACAAACCTTTTTTAAGTGAGATGGCAATGCTTTTGTCATATCCTAAAAATTTGTTAAATTCATCAGCTTTATATATTCCAAAAAATAAAACATTGCTGATTAAAGATAAATTTACAGGCATTGATGTATTTAAAGAGCTTGAACTTGCTTCAAAAAAATCACCCGTACCGGTATTGCAAAAAAGGTTGAAGGGTGCTTTAAGCGCACTTCTTACACCGGTATTGATTATTTCTGTTTGCAGCAGAAACAAAAATATTGATAAAACTTCACCGTCGTCCTCAAAAACTAAAAAAGATAAATTTACAAATTTTGTAAGAAACAATGCAGGCAAAATCTCTATGGCAGCAATGGTTCCTGCAATGTTAATTAATATAAACAATTCCGTGCGCACAGCAAATATCGCCAAAAAATATGCAACTAAAAGTATTGCGCAAGCTGTTTATTCCACGGAAGCCTTTAATGCAGTAAGAATGATTTTGTTTACTTTGATTATAGGTATTTCAACTGCCGCAGGCGTTGAGGTTAAAGACTGGTTCCAGAAACGCAAAGACCAAAAAGCTACGGAAGCTGCTCAAACTGCTACGACAAAATAACGATTACAAAATAATAAGTTTGAACTATAATATCCTTAGTTATTACGGCTAAGGATATTTATTTATGGCAAGAATCAGAGTTCTAACGGTATTTGGTACACGTCCGGAGGCTATAAAAATGGCTCCGCTTGTAAAAGAACTTGAAAAACAGACTGATATTTTTAAAAGTATAGTATGCGTTACTGCGCAGCACAGGCAGATGCTGGATCAGGTGTTAAAGCTTTTCAGGATTTATCCGGATTATGACCTGAACATCATGAAACCGAATCAAGACCTGTGGAGTATCACCACTGAAGTTTTGATGCTGATGAAGGAAGTTTTTGAAAAGAGTAAACCTGATATTGTTCTTGTGCACGGGGATACAACAACCTCGATGGCTGCTGCGTTGTCTGCTTTTTATGCCAGAATTCCGGTCGGGCATGTGGAAGCCGGTTTAAGAACTTTTAACAAATTTTATCCGTTTCCCGAAGAAATAAACAGAGTCTTTGCCGATTCGCTGAGTACATACCATTTTGCACCGACGGAAACGAGCGTGCAAAATCTTATAAAATCTTCAATAAGCAGTGAACATATCTATAAAACCGGTAATACTGTAATTGATGCGCTTTTGCATACGGTTGAAAACAACAGAGCCGATTTAACCTATATAGGGCTTAATCCTTCGCTAAAAACCATTTTGCTTACCTCACACAGACGGGAGAATTTTGGCGATCCTATCAGAAATATCTGTAAGGCAGTGCTTGAACTGACAGAAAAAAATAAGGATATTCAGGTCGTTTATCCGGTGCACCTTAATCCTAATGTGCAGGAGCCTGTTAATGAACTTCTCGGCGGAAAAGAACGTATTCATCTGATTGCTCCGATGGAATATGCCCCGTTTTGTACTTTAATGAAGGAATCTCACATAATAATGACCGATTCCGGCGGAGTACAGGAGGAGGCTCCTTCTTTAGGCAAACCTGTACTTGTTTTAAGAACTACAACAGAACGTCCGGAAGCCGTTGAGTACGGTACTGTTAAGCTTGTCGGCACCGATACGCAAAAAATTGTCGAGGAAGTTCAAAATCTTCTGGATAATCCGCAGGAGTACAAAAAAATGTCAGAATCCATTAACCCCTACGGTGACGGGCTTGCTTCCAAAAGGATTGTTGAAATAATTCAAAAAGAATTTGCAGCCAAAATTGGATAATTAGATTTTCAGTCTTTTTAGTAGCAAAAAATATTTTTTTGTGTTTTTAAACAATCGGAAATGAATCCGAAAGGTTAAGATGCAAATAAGTTTTAAAGGCTTTCAAAATACAGGCATAGGCGTTGATATCAACAGATATCCCCGCAAAATTCTTAAAAATAACAACGGATATATCAGACCTCCGTATGTACATTTGTCGTTAACAACAACTTTAAACAATAACGGTGATAAAGACAAAGAATTTTTTGCTGAAATATTAGAAAAATTTCCCAACAGGTATCAACCGGATACGATAAATTTTCATTATGACCGTTATTACTCTGATATATCTCAAAAATATAAAAAAGAATTCTGGCTCAATGACAAACCGCTTATCCTCAGGGATGAAAATCTCGGAATTTTTTCAAAGCTGGCACAACTCTTTACAAAAATTTCAAACTCAAAAGATTTGAATGTTCCTGACAGTTATTATATAAATTCGACCGAATGCAGGGGAAATTTTAATTACTTTTTAATGCAGGGCAAAAATGATTTGCTGCAAAGTTTTCATTTTCCTTCAATAGTTCGCAAAAATGCAAAAATGATGACTGAGGAATTTAATAAAGTTATCTTTGAATATCTGGAAAATTAAATATCAAGTTTATTTTCAAGATTTACTTTTATGGGATGTTTTAATCTTGTATAGTTAAGTTCTTTTGATTTTTGCAGTGCCATTTTGTTTAT
>CALUSA010000052.1 GCA_944323275.1 Candidatus Gastranaerophilales bacterium | reverse complement strand
GTTTTCACACACTTGGTTTTTTTCTGGTAGAATTATAAAGGATTTTATTAATGAGGAATATTGATTTATGTTGGATATGATTTTGGGGCATTTGATAGCTTTTATTGAAGGAGTAATTACAAAAACCGGAGCCTGGGGGATAATGCTGCTTATGGCAATCGAATCCTGTAATATTCCCCTGCCGAGTGAAGCTATATTGCCTTTTGCCGGATATATGGTGACAAAAGGTGTATTCAATATACACGTTGCAGCCTTTGCCGGAGCTTTAGGATGTGTATTAGGTTCAATCCCGTCATATTATCTCGGGTATTTCGGCGGGCGTCCGTTCGTTGAAAAATACGGAAAATGGTTTTTAATCAGCAAAAAAGATCTTGAAGATGCTGACAAATGGGTTCAAAAATACGGTGACTGGGCATTTTTTATATGCAGAATGCTTCCTGTTGTAAGAACTTTTATTTCTTTCCCCGCAGGGATATTAAAAGCCAAAAAACGTATATTCTTTACACTTACCTTTTTAGGCTCGCTTGTGTGGAGTTATTTTCTTGTGTTTGTCGGTGTAAAAATGGGGCAAAACATGGAAGCTTTTAAACATATCTGGCACAAGTTTGATATAGCAATAGTTTCGGTATGTTTTGTACTTGGTGTTGCTTATTTGTACAAACACTTTAAACATTTAAAAGAAAGCTGATAAATTTTAAACTTTCTTCGGTCTTGCTGTTTGATTTATCAAAACATCATTTTCAATGAGCTTTTGGATTTCTCCAAGCATTATCTTATTTTGTTCTATGGCATTTTTATAATGTTCGCAGGACTGCTCGGCTTTAGCGAGGGTTTCGCTGATTCTGTGTTTGTCTTTTTTAAGCTGTCGTATTTCATCAAGCAGGTTGCTTAAAACAGCATCTATTGTATTTATTTTTTGCAAAGCATTGTCTGCTTTTTCTTTGTTATCTTCAAATGAGGCTTGTGCTCTTTGCAGTTTGTTTAAAACCTGATGTTCACGATATTTCAGATATTTTTTAATTTTTATTTTTATCAAATTATCGGTTTCATTAAGCAGGGTATTTTTGATTTCAACCGGATAATCGTCATACCCCGTAAGTTTTCCTCTGTTAATAAAGGTTATTATTTTATTCATTTGTTTTTGAAGGTTTTTTTTCATTTCCGGATGAATTTTTAAATATATGCGGTATGGAATATTCGAGCGTTCGGTATTACATTTTTTGCAAAGAACTATACCGTTGCCGATTTCATCCCCGCCGTTAAGGCTTTTAGCTTTTACGTGTTCAAATGTCGCAATCATTTCCTGAGCAAGCTGCGATACAATTTCTTTATCTGAAGTCTTTTTTTGTGCGCATAACGCAATAAATTCATCTGCTGCGGGAGTTTCGTAGTGCAAATCTTTTATAATATCAAAAATTTTTTTGCGGATTCGTTTTGTACGGCAGTTTTTAAGAAAATTATTATACACCTCGTCAACACATGCTTTTTTTATATGCGGTTTGTAATATTCGTTATTTAATATTTTTAATGCTTCATTGTTTGTAACCTGCAGCTTTTTTACATCCTCAGTCGGAAGTTTTGCAGAAAATTCTTTTAACCTTTTAAAAACAGCTATTTTCTGTTCCAGTGCCTGTTTTTTATATATTTCATAAAGCTGTGTATGGTGTTGTGCAACTTCCGGTTTTTGAAAAATTTCAGCAAAAGTGTTTTTCGGGTATTTAGCTGCATAAATTTCCATTATGTCCAATATTTCTTTATTTTCTTTAGAAAAATTTTCATAAAATTGAGAAAGTTTTTGTATAACCCGTGGTGCTTTAACCGTAATTTTGTCGGCAACAGACATAAATTCACCGAGCAGTAATTTCTTTTTAGCATCAAGCTCCTGTAATTTTTTCTGCGCTTCCTCTGACATCATTAACTCTGACAGAGATTTTTTAGGATTTTTTTTAGAGAATTCCTGCATAAAACCAAAAGCCCAGCCGTTTTTAAAGTCTTTTAAAAAACTGCTTTCTAATGCTCGGGCTGAACTTGCGGTAAAAGATTTTAAAAATTTAGTCATAGCTTCGGGAATAAAAACTTCTTTTCCGCATGAGGCACAGGTTAAATGCGGAATATCTCTTATGTCGCCGACTGCTTTATTAGGAAGTCTGTATCCGAAGTTAAAATTTTTATTATTTCTATATTGCAAATAATTACTGCTTATTAGAGGATAAATTGTTAACATAATACATGTATAATACAGGTAAATAAAATTTTTTGTTATCTTTATTAGTTTAAAAAAAAATGATATATTAATTTTATGGCAAAGATTAGAAGTTTAGCATTACGGGACATTCCAAAACTTAAAAAAATGATTTCGATGATATCTAACCTGAGCAGTGCGGACGTTGCTTTCGGGTATAAGTCGTATGTTCCTTTTCCGTTAAATGCAATAAACAGAATTTTGCCTTTAAGTTTAAAATTTGCCTCTGATTCTTACGTTGCAATTGAAGATAACAGAATCTGCGGTCTTGTAACCTTAAAACCTCAGGAAAAAAATCCTCAGAGCTGGAGAATCAGCAAGCTTTTTCTTGATGAAAACGGCTATGATGTCGGGCGTCAGCTTGTCAGCTTTGCTATTGCAAAATACGGTGCAATGGGTGCCAACACTTTTATGGTAAAAGTCGATGAAGACCACGAAGAACTTTTGGAATTGTTTTCAAAAGGCTGCGGTTTCAGAGCCTGTGCCTCGGAACAGCTATGGAAAATGGAAGAAATAAATGTTTCCGGTCCTTCTTTGGATAAAGGATTTTTCAGACCGTTTAAAAATTCCGATGCCTCTGCTGCTGCCGGAATTTTTAACGAACTTATTTTTCCTCATTTCAGGTATTCTCTTGCAAGAACCCCCGGTGAGTTTGAAAATGTATTATTCAGCGGTTTGTACAGGACGTCTTTTTTCAGATATATATTGGAAGACAGCTCAACGCATTCCGTAAAAGGTTATTTTTCTATTCAAACAAGCGATAATGAAAACTTTATACTTAACATAGATTTAGTAAGCGCATTTGACAATTATCTTCCTGATGTAATAAATTTTTCTCTCAGCCAGATTTTTATGCGGAAGAAAAAATTTAACTTTTTTGTGCGCAATAAAAAATATCAAACCAGCGGTGCAAAAATTGAAAAATACCTCAAAGAAAACGGATTTGAAAACGTAAAAACACAGATAGTGCTGGTTAAAGATTATTACAAACGCATTCAAGAGGATGAAAGATATTCAAAACCTGCTATTGCGTTTTCTGAAATCAGCAGAAAACCTGCATTTAAGATTTAACATTAATTTTAATTAAAATTAAATACCTGAACAGTTTAAATAACAGCCTTAAGGGTCTATAATATTATAGTGGTCTTTGAGAAAAATCCGGAGGTTAGAATGAAGATAGGTGCTCTAAATTCGGCATACAACCGTGTGCAAAAAAATCCTAATTTTGCAGGAATCTGGGGAAAATCGGAAACAAAAGTAGATGATAACAGAATGTACGACCATAGTCAGGAATTTGACTGCGGTACTTATGACGAAGTTACAATCAAACCTTACTATCCTTTTTTGGATGAAACCGATGCGGATATAGAAAAAATTAAAGAAGAAAATACAAAAAATACTCACTACGGGTACGGCGAAAACGATATGGTCGAGCGCAATTATTCGACCGTAGTAAAAATTATGCCCAAAATCCCTGTCAGTGCAGCAGAGTATAATGCTTATATCGCAAGAGAACTTTTGTCCAAACAGGAACTTGAGGTCGAAGATAAATTAAAAGGTGCACATCTACAGCAGTTTTTGAATGTGCCGCCCAAACAAATAAGCTAAATTAATGGACTTGTTTATTGCACCGGTTCAACGAGTAGTCTGAGCCGGTTGACTATATGAAAAAATTAATTTTTTTCTACAAAATCAGACAGGTCGAGGTGTTCTTCAAAATCCTCGTCGCCGTTGTCACGTGCCTGTTTTTCAAGGTCAATGATTTTGGCAAGAGTTTTGGCATCGCCTTTGAGTTTAAAATATTCTTTAAATTTAGGTGTTGTTTTTAAGTTGTACGAACGTCCGTTTTTATCTCTGTGACGGGAAATCAGACCCATTTTTAAAAGCTCCTGTACGTGTTCGTATGCATTAGAACGTAATTCTTTTAAATAAGACTGTCTGATAGGTTCTTTCAGGGCAATTACAGTGAGAGTCTTTAATACGGCAGGTTTAAGCTCAACAGGGCAAAGCTGCTCTACAATATCCATATATTCTTCTTTAACCTGAAGAATGTAACCGTTTTCGTCATCAATTTCAAGCGCACCTTCTCGTGCGGAATAGTCCATAATTAAATCAAGCAGTGCTTCTTCAACAACAGCTTCATCTTCTTTTAATATTTCTGCAATATCTTTTACTTCCAGAGCCTGTGCTGTAATAAACAATACTGCTTCTATTCTTGCTTTAAGTGACATATTATACTCTCCGGTCATATTATAGCATAAACAGGCTTTGTATAACAGACAGATATCATACAGCTGCAGTAGGTTTTAAGAATAAAATAGAGTTTATTCCTGTGTGCTGTAATCCCACATATAAATTTGTCCGCAATATCTGCAAACAGCGTGCCGGTTCATAAAATTCAAATCTGGTATAAAGGTATAACCGTCGACCGTTATGACTATATCACCGTTTTTGTTGTATTCCTGTTTATAATTTTTTGCTCCGTGATAATCGGGGGCAAACATAAGCTCAAATTTGTCACGGGATTGGCAGTTTTTACAGACAAACATTAATCCTCATCATCCTCATTTTGAATTTTACGTTTAGAAGGTTTGCCGGCTCTTTGAGCAAGTTTTTCGGCAGCAATTTTGCCTGCATAATTTCTTTTATTAATATCTTTATACAAAGCGGTGCAGCATAGACTTCTTAAAGGCAGTGTAAAGCCTGTAACAGCAAAGCTTACGGTTAACAGTACTATATGTTTGGCTATAGAATAACTTTTAAGCGCAAAGGGTATATTAAACTGTGATAGTATCATATTGAAATCATTTATCGGCAGCAGCCTTATGTACTGTTCCACGGGATATGAGAAAAATCCGCCTAAATCACCTATGTCAAATGCCCAGCTTATTAACCCCGGAACAAGCCAGTAGGTTGTTATTCCCAGTATCAGCAGCAGCATTGCCGTTTTCCAGAAGTTGTATTTTACATATCCGATAGCGGACACTATTGCTTCAACGGCGTTTTTGTCTTCTTCAAGAGCAAATACCTGAAAACACAACGCCATATACACAAAAACTACAGCCAGCAGTCCCCATAGCAGAGGAAACGACAAAATCGAGTATATTGTAGTAATCAGTAATAAAAATACAATATATGACCAGCTGCGGCGTTTTATAAGTTCTGTATGCACGCCTGTGTCATCTATGTTTCCGCCTTCTAACAGTGAGCTTGCCATAGAATTAAGAGCTGCCATTGCCACAATATAATCCCAGAATGCTTTACAAAAGATAAAAAAACCGGGCAGTGTTATGACAATCAGCATTAAAAATACAAGAGGAATGTTATCGAAAATAGGGTTTTTGTTTGTAAACGCAGACACATGCAGGGTAAAAACATAAGAGGCTGCAAATATCAGTGCAATACCTATAATTTGTCCCAGTATAGGGAATGCCATATACTTGAAAAATTTTTCAAAGTTTAAAAAATATAGCTTTACTCCGTTAAAAAATATTTTCATTACGCTTGCAAAAGCCGAATCTTTTTTAGTTTTTGCCATTTATTTTAATATTCCTCTCTCAATTTATGTTTATATTAACATGTAATATATGGACGGGCAAAAAAATATACTGGAGATTTTGAGAGAATTAACACAGGAAGACTTTAGAACCGGTGTTGATTTGCATATACATTCAAATTTTTCAGACGGCAAGCTTACGCCTCAGGAACTTTTGAAAGATGCTCAAAATAAAGGCTACAGGCTTATTGCAATAGCTGACCATAACACGGTGGACGGGTATAAAAAAACAAATGTTCTTGATAGCACTATGGTCATAACAGCAATAGAGTTTGACTGCTGGTATAAAGGTGTGCTTGTTCATCTGCTCGGCTACGGGGTTGATGTTGATAACGAAGAACTTTTAAAGCTTTGTGCAAAAAATAAAAAAGAAACCGAAGCCGATATTGTCAGACTTTTTAATCACAGACATCCGAAAACTGTTATAAAAGCTATACACAGCGCAGGCGGAGCCGCTGTTCTTGCGCATCCGGCATGTTACTGGGCAATCAGTCTTGACCGTTTTATAAAATCTTTAATTGATTTGGGCTTAGACGGAGTTGAATCTTATTATCCCTACAGGCGGCACAGAGGAATAATCAAATTTCACACTGCAGAAGCCGTCAGAAAAATTGCCCGAAAATATAATGTTATAATGACGGGCGGTTCGGATTCTCACGGCGAAATTGAGAGTGTTTTTCATTAAATTGTATTAAAGAGTTTTTAAATCTTTTTGCGGATTTGAGGATACCTGTTTTACGTTAAATTTTATTTTTAAAAAATCCAGCATTTTGGGGGTTAAAATATTAGCCGTACAAACGGGCAGATATATGTTTTTTACCCCGAGATAGCGCAGGTTAAATAAATGTGACATTGTGTGTAAATTGCAGGTTGTAATAAACACACTTACGGGAAATTTTTCAAAATCAATATGTTTTTTGATGTGTGTGAGTATTTTATAAATCAAAGAAGAATTAAAGAAGGAATCAAACCCCAGCACGTTGTCTTTTTTAGCGGTCATAACAGTGCTTATAACAAAATAATCGTCCTTTAACTCCTGTATCATTTTGCTGAAATATTCACTGTGCAAAGGGGCATGGTTTAACAGCCCTATAACAATCAGATGTTTTATTTCTTTATTTTTAATTTTTCCTATAATCTCATCAATTTTTTGCATGATCTCATTTTCGTTATAGCCGACTTTTGCCGTTGTTATAAAACGATTGTCCTCGTATCCTTCGCTTTGTTGAGCGGTTTGTATAAGTTTGGAAAAATCATAATCTTTAATACGGGTCATACCTTTGTCGCCTATAAGATTTGTGGTAAATATCCGTCCACGATACAGACGGTCTAATAAGTATTGGAAATTCCCGATAACAAGAATCGGACCTTTGAACGAAGTAAAATCATACTGAACGTTATCAAGCGATATTTGATAATGTCCTTTTAAATTGGAAAAATTTTTAAATTTGGGATAAGCATGGGCAACAATAAGACCGTTGTGGGTGTAAACGTTTATATCCGTGCCTTGCAAAGCCACAAGCAGGTTTTCCAGTTCTTTTAAGTTCTGTCCTGATACAAGAACGGATTTGCCTTTATCCGCACCGAAGCGTACCTCGTTTAAAGAGATTTTTCCGTAATACTGTTCTTTAAGCAGGTGTATTTTTTCATGAATTTGAAAGTTGATTTTAGCAAAATCATTGATTTTTCTGAGCAGTTTAGCTTCTTGTATTGCGGAAAAATTTAAACTGTTAAACAGTTTTAAAATAGCATCTTCCTCAGGTACATAATCCTCTGTGTATGATTTTAGCTCTACAAGTCTTATGCTGGCACTTTTGATTAAATTCAAAATTATCTCATAAATGTTTTTTACATCGGAGTTTAAAATTTTATTTCTCAAAATTGCCTGCTGTTCTCCCTGATTGACGATTGAAGACAGGTTGAACTTTTTAAAATTTATGTTTGATTTTAAAATCTGGCAGTCAATGTTTTCTTTGTCGCAGACAGCTGTATATGATTCTTTGACGGCTTCTTTTTCCGTATGAATTTTATAAATTAAATCTTCAAACTCCTGACGGTTAAATTCATTGCCTATTAATGCAACAGACAGATAATTTATTATTTGATTTTTGAGTTTTTTGTTTTCATAACCCAGTTCACGCATTTTTATATAATAGTAAGTAATCTGCTTTAATTCATATAACCAGACCTCCATAAGAGAGTAAACAATGGGGTCTAAACTGCAAAAACCTTCTATGGCGCAATCTTTATAAGACATATTGCTGCCGGATTCAAGCCCGGAATTTTTCTCAAAAAATTTATCGAACATAACCGTATTTTAACCGGATTAATGGTTTAAACCATTGACCGCTACGGCTATTAAAAAATAATCTGCATAACAGCATATTAAGACTATTCGTACAAAATAAAATATATAGTATAATTTATTATCAAATAATGAACACAATCAGAAGGGCAGGTTATGAAAAATATAAAGAATCTTGCGGTATTAATCCTTGTTGTATTTGTAAGCTTTGCGCAATGTGTTTTTGCGCAGGATTACTCAACGTTTAAGCTCGATAACGGACAAACTGTTATCATTAAAGAAGTCCATGACAATCCTATTGTTACTATTAATACCTGGATTAAAACAGGTTCAATAAACGAAAATGACACAAATAACGGCGTTGCGCATTTTTTGGAACACTTGTTTTTTAAAGGTTCAAAAAAACATCCCGCAGGCGAGTTTGATAAAATTCTCGAGTCAAAAGGTGCAATTACAAACGCAGCTACAAGTAAAGATTTTACACATTATTACATAACTATTCCGTCAAAATATTTCAATCTTGCAATGGATTTGCATTCGGATATGCTGCTGAATCCTCTTATTCCCGAGCAGGAACTTGAAAAAGAGAGAAAGGTTGTAATTGAAGAAATTGCTAAAAATAACGATAATCCCGAAAATAAACTCTATGAGAACATGATAAAATCCCTGTACAGAAATCATCCTTATAAAAGACAGGTTATAGGTAAAAAAGAAATTATAGAAAAGATTCCCAGAGAAGAAATATTATATTTTTATAATACCTGGTACAATCCGTCTAATATGATTACGGTTGTTGTCGGTGATGTTAATACTCAGGAAGCTTTAAATATAATAAAAAAAGATTTTGACAAAAAAGATGCACCAAAAACAAAATTGCCTAAATACAAGATTGACAACTACCTTGAAAAAACAAAAGAAGTTACAGCCCGTGACAAGGTAAAAACAGGGTATATGCTGATAGGTTTCAGAGGTGTTCCTCAGGAAGAACGCTCTGACAGCTATGCTCTTGACGTTCTTGCTACAATACTCGGCGACGGAAGATCCTCTAAATTATATCAATCTGTTAAAGAGCAGCAGCATCTTGCTTACAGTATTTCGGCAGGACATGCTTCCATGAAGGACGACAGTATTTTGTACGTAAGTGCAAATTTTATACCGATAAACAAAGAAAAAGTTAAAAAGGCTGTTTTTGATGAAATAGAAAAAATAAGAAACGGTAATTTTGACGAAAAAGATATACAAAAAGCTAAAAATGTAATTGAGCGTGATACTTTTTATTCCAGAGAATCAACCTCAAATATAGCAAACGAACTCGGATATACAACGCTTGTGTACGGTGATTCAAAATACTATGACGAATATATAGACAATATAAAAAAAGTTACCAAAAACGATATAATAAAAGTCGCTAAAAAATATCTAAATCCCAATCAGGCAGCCATTTCCATAATGCTGCCTGATGAAACATGTCAGGAAAATACAAAACCGGTAAGCAGTGTTAAAAAACATACACACCCTGACAAAGCGGTTCTTATTAAAAAGGACAAAACCGTTTCTCTTTATAAATTACCCTGCAATATAAAACTTATAATCAATCACAACCACCTTAACGACATTGTTGCTATGACAATTTATTCAAAAGGCGGCAATTATATTGAAAAAAAACCGGGGCTTGGCACAATAACGGCGACGCTTATGTTGAAGGGTACTAAAAAATATTCCTCGCTCGATTTGCCTCAGACTATGGAGCAAAACGGAATAATCATTGAACCTTCTAACGGCTCTGATATGTTTTCTATTGCCGTAAAAACAACTAAAAATGATTTGCCTCTTACTTTTGAACTTTTAGATGAAATAGTCAATAATGCCTCGCTTGATGAGCAGCAGCTTGAAAAAATAAAGAAAGAAAAATTACAGGCAATCCAAAGGAACAGAGATTTACCTGTAAATATTGCACTTGAAGAATTCAAAACAGCAATCTGGCAGGGAACTCCCTACGGCGTTACCGGTAAAATCCTTGAAAAAACAATTCCGACAATAAATCATGATGACATAACAGAATACTATAACGGACTTTTTTATCCGGAAAATCTTGTTATATCAGTTAACGGCAATGTTAATGACAGCGATATAATTAACGGTATTACAAAAATTTTCTGCCTTGACAAACAGACAAGTGCTAAAAAATTTGATTACAATACATACAAAAATGTTTTCAAACCGCTAGGTGCAAACAAAACAGTTAAACAGGCAAAAGATTCCGAAGCCGCATGGGTTGTTATGGGCTGGCTGACTGACGGTGTAGAAAATCAAAAAGACGTCGCAGCACTGCAGGTAATCGATTCAATCTTAGGCGGCGGTATGAGTTCCAGACTGTTTAACAGATTGAGAGATGAGCAGGGGCTTGCTTATCAGGTCGGCTCGAGTTTTGCGGCTAATGTAAACAAAGGCGTGTTTGCTCTTTATATAGGAACAAACCCGAATACTGCCCTGCACTCAAAAAATGAACTCTTAAAACAGGTTAACCTGTTGAAAAAAGAATTTGTATCCGATAAAGAACTGCAGGAAGCTAAAGATAAAATATTGGGCAATTTTGTACTCGCTCAGGAAACAAATATGGAAAAAGCTTCAACCCTCGGCTGGTACGAACTTTCGGGACGGGGATATGACTATATAAATAAATTCCCCGAGCTTATAAAAAGCGTAACAGCAACGGATATAATACGTGTGGCAAACAAATATTTTGAGCAGCCTTATGTGTTAACAATAGTGGCACCGAAAAACTGCCTTAAGAATATTAAATAATTTAAGTCTATAAAATTTTAAAATACAAGAGCGTATTAAATCAAAATTGGTGCGCTCTTTATTTTTTGCAGACCTGTTTGGTTTTGCTGCAGAGGGCTGGCAATTTAACAACTGTTTTTTATCGAATGTTTTGTTAAGTTTTTTCAATCCCTACTTGATATCAGAGTATGTTTAAAGTAATGTAAAATAAGAAACTAATCTTTGAAAGGAATATAAAGATGGCTAAACAATGCGCAATATGCGGAAAGACAAAGCTCAAAGCAGCTAAAAGATCTTTTTCTAATAAACAACATGTGCACAGACAGGAAGTCAATCTTCAATCTGTAAAAGTTAACAACAACGGCACTGTTCAAAGAATAGATGTATGCACTTCCTGCATCAGAGCAGGCAAAGTACACAGAGCTGTATAATTGCTTTAAAATTAAACAATGAATTTAAAAAAAGCCCTGAACATCAGGGCTTTTTTATTGAATGTTTATCAAAATTTTATAAATGTTTTTTACTGTGCGTATATCCGAGTCTTTTAATATATCCGTTATTTTTTCTATTAATATTTCTTTATTTTCCAAATGCTCGTAATCGAACAAATCTTTTACCGTTACTTTTAATGCTTCTGCTATTTTAATCAGACTTTCCTCTTTGGGAATTTGTACCCCTCTTTCTATTTTAGAAAGATTGGTTGCTTCCATGTTTATCATTTCAGCAAGCATAAATTGCGTGAGTTTTTTGTTTTCACGCAGTTCTTTTATTCTTAAACCAAGTTTTTCAGCTATTATTCCCATAAATCATTTATAAGAATAATCTTTATAAATGTTTAAATAAAGGTTTTAGTATAACTAATATTATTGCAAAAATAATCTTACTAAGATATAATTTATTCAAAATATTGCTTGTTGAGATTAGTTATCTCGAAATATTGGTTGTATTAAAATCAGGGGATAAAAGTATGTCAAAGAAAAAAATTCGGTTAAAAAAAATATTCGCATTTTATAAAGAAAATGCCCATATAATATTAAGAATTTTTGGAATAAAACTTACTTTTCAGTATCCGTTAATAAATCAGTTGGAGGATTCCTGCTGCATACCTGATCTTGAAAGATTAAAAATCAACAATACCGGTTTTCCTCATCCTGTAGGCATTGTGATAAATCAGGGTGCAAAGATAGGCGAAAATTGTAAAATTTTTCAAAATGTCACTATAGGAATGGGGAAATATTTTGAAAAATCAAAATCCAATACTCCTGTAATCGGCAATAATGTAACTATTTATGCAAACAGTGTAATTATCGGCGGTGTAACGATAGGTGATAACGCTGTCGTAGGTGCAGGTTCCGTGGTTTTAAAAGATGTCGAAGCCGACACAGTTGTTGCAGGCAACCCCGCACGAGTTATAAAACAAATTAATGATTAAAAAATTAGGAACTAATATAGCAAATTTCTTAAATACTATTAAAAGCCAGTCGTTATTTTATATGTTACGTAATTTTGTGACAGAAATTGTTACATCTTAACTCGTAATATACACGGTTTACAGTGTAAGCCGTAGGGGGTTCGGGGCGAAGCCCTGATGGAATACGGTTAGAGATTTTAAATGAAGGAATGAAAATTTACCGTACCGAAAACAACATTTTATGAGTGAACGGAAATTTTCGTTTCTGAATTTTAAAATCTCTTTTGATATAGCGTGTTTTTCTTTTTTGGTTCGTTTTTTCTTTTTGTATCGCAAACAAAAAGAAAAAATGAACGTAAAGAAAAAAGATTTATTAATAAGATACAAATATCTAAAAAATCATTAGTTTATGTTATTTATTTGTTCATTTCTTTAATTTTAATACGGCAAGCAAAAGCTACGTTTTGGACTTAGCCTGCCTCTAAAAAATGTTTAAGTATCATTTTTTAGAGTTTTTGCCAACGATAGGTGATAACGCTGTTATAGGTGCAGGTTCCGTGGTTTTAAAAGATGTCGAAGCCGACACAGTTGTTGCAGGCAATCCCGCAAGAGTTATAAAACAAATTAATGATTAAAAAAAATTTTGTGTTTGAATTTGAATTGCAATCGTGATATATTACAAAAGTAGCCGACAGGTTAAATGTTTTATTATAGAGGATAGAGATAATGTCAGAAGGTCACTTAATTGCGCATCTCGGTCAGTTCAGCTTCAACCTTGATACAATCATTACTATGTGGATAACAATGGGGATTTTGATTGTATTTGCATTGCTTGCTACACGTAAAATGTCGGTTATTCCAAATAAACTGCAGGCTGTTGCAGAAGGTATAATGGGTGCATTTGTCGGGCTTACGGAATCTATGATAGGTAAAAACGGAAGAAAACATATTCCGCTTCTGGCAACTTTGTTCTTGTTTATTTTAACGGCAAACCTGCTAGGGCAATTACCGTGGAGATTGTATCACCTTAAAGCAGGCGAACTTGCTTCTCCGACAAATGATATCAATATGACAGCCGCAATGGCAATAATGGTTTTGATATATTACGTTTATCAGGGTGTAAGGGCTAAAGGATTAAAATACTTTTTGCACGAGTTCAGTGCCGTAGGTATAATAATGGCTTTAATTGAGCTTTTAGAGATGGTTGTAAGACCGTTCTCGCTGGCTTTACGTCTTTTTGCCAACATACTTGCCGGTGAATTGCTGATAGTAACTTTTGTCGGCTTGTGCGCATATTTGTTACCTTTGCCTTTTATGCTTTTTGAGGTGTTTGTTGCTTTTGTTCAGGCATTGGTATTTATGCTGCTTTCAACAGCTTATATCGCAATGGCTGCGCAGGAGGAAGAACATTAAAGGTATAAAAGTATATTAACAAAGATTGAAAACAACAATAAAAAATTAGAATTAGTAATAAAAAAGGAGAAAATTATGGCAGTAGAACAAGTAGCAGTAGAAGTTGCATCAATGGCTAAATTGGGTGCAGGTATTGCAATCGGTTTTGGTGCAATCGGTGCCGGAATCGGTTTGGGTATTGCAACAAAAGGTCTTTTAGACGCTGTATCAAGACA
>CALUSA010000051.1 GCA_944323275.1 Candidatus Gastranaerophilales bacterium | reverse complement strand
CACAGAAAAACTTGTATCGTAGCTACTCAAATGCTGGAATCTATGATAGATAACCCGATTCCGACAAGAGCAGAAGCTTCAGACGTTGCTAATGCTATTTTAGACGGTACCGATGCGGTTATGCTGTCAGGCGAAACTGCTGCCGGCAAACACCCTGTAGAAGCCGTTAAAATGATGGCAATGATTGCACACGAAGTTGAACAAAGCAACTTTGTAAGCTACAACCTTGATTTGCCAATGAATCCGAATTACGAACCTACACCGCAGGCTGTTGCTGCCGCTGCCGTTAAAATGGCTAAAGATTTAGGTGCAAAAGCAATTCTTGCTTTTACTCACTCAGGTTATACAGTAAAACTGCTTTCTAAATTAAGACCGTCAGTTCCTGTAATGGCTATTTCCGACTGCGAAAAAGTCTGCAGAAAATTAAATCTTTTCTGGGATATGCACCCTTATCACAAAGATTGGGACGTTGTTTTAAATGACGAACTGTTGAAAAAAATCGACAAATTGTTACTTGAAAAAACAGAATACAAAAAAGACGACAGAGTTATTATTATCGGTTCTATTCCTAAACTTATTACAGGCAGAACAAACTTTGTACGTGTCCACAGAATGTGTGCATTTTAATTTCGGACAAACTTCAATATATAAAAAAGACTGTCACTCAAAGCGGCAGTCTTTTTTGTTTATCTTTGCACAACTAATCTTTGAAAAAATCAAACATCATTAGTGTAATATTGTTTGTACACAAGGTTTATGTATATCTTTTTCAAATTTTTTAGAAGTCGTATTATATCTGTATATCAGATAAGAATCTCCGTTACTTGTAATCTTTATTGCATTATCAATATCTGTTCTGTAAATCTTTACATCATTATTTTCAAATGTTTTCAACGTTTGTTTGGTCGGATGTCCGTATGGATTAAGCCCTGTTGAAATTATTGCCGCATCGGGATTTATCGTTTTAATCATATTTTTAGAAACAGTATTGTTTGCACCATGATGACCTGATTTTAAAATTTCTATATCATTGTTGTGCAAATTATTTTTAATATTTTCAAAACCTTTTACCCCTGCATCTGCCATAAACAACAAATCAAAATCTTTGTAAGACAATAAAGTTATTATGGATGAGTCATTGTCATTTTTAGTGTCTGTATTTGGGGTATATGTCTTAATTTTTAACTTATTTTCTTCAAAAATCACCGCATTATTTTGAGCGGTAGTTGTGTTTATTTCATTCCGTTCAAGGTAATCAAAAATAGCTTTTGTTGTTTTGGAACTATCTTTATTTTGATTAATTATAAGCTTTCTAACATTTACTGTTTTCATTACGTCAATGGCACCGCCCGAGTGGTCAGAGTCAAAATGTGTCAGTAACAAAATATCAAGAGTCTTAATCCCGTGATCTTTAAGATACTTGTTCATTATTGAATCAGCCTGAGAAAAACTCGAAGCAGAACCCTCGTAGGTTCCATGCGCCGTATCAATCATTATATATTTACTTTCAGGTGTCTTTATCAGAAAGCTGTCAGCATTGCCGACATCAAAAACAATAATTTCAAGTTCTTTTTTATCGATTTTTTTAAAAGATACAACAAACAGCATTAATAAAATTAATAACAAACTCCAGGTCTTACGGTTATTAAACTGTTTACGTAATGCCAAACCTAATAAAACCAACATCGAATAATAAATTACTATCCTGAAAATATCAGGATGGGTTGTTGTTAATAATGCATCAGGCAGGTTTGCAAAATAATTTGAAATTTTGATTAATATTGTCACGACCGGATTCAAAATTATTGCAAAAAACATACACACTCTGTCCGCAAAAACATCAAAAGGTATCATTGCAAGAATTGCTGACACAAAACCTAAAAAACTAAGCACTGCAATAAAAGGCGCAATCAAAAAATTAGCGAGTATTGAATATGTGGCAAAGGTATTAAAGTAAAACATCTGTATCGGGGCTGCCCACAGCTGTGCAATAATCGGGATAAATATTGCGCCCAGCAGTGCTTCCGTGATTCTGTTTTTAATTTTTTCCAACACAGGCTGAGCATAAAATATAAGAGCAAATGTTACGACAAATGAAAGCTGAAACCCGACATCATTAATCATTGCAGGATTATACAAAAGCATTAAAAATGCTACAAGAAATATTAAAGATACACTATTAGCACTGCGGTCAATGAGTTTACCGAGAATAATAAATTCAATCATAATCGCAGCACGCAAAACAGATGCACCCATCCCTGTCATAAGCGTATAAAAAGCAACAAGCAGTGCACCTAAAATAACGACTATGCGATGATTTATCCTCAAACGGCAGCCGATAAAATACCAGATACCGAAAATAATTGACACATTCATGCCTGATGCAGCCAGAATATGCAGCAAGCCGGAGTTTATAAAGGAATTTTTAATCTCATCCGGCGGATTGATTGCGTCATCACCGAAAACAATACCGCCTAAAACTTCAATATTAGGGCTTTTTATATATTTTTTATGGTGTTCAAGTATGCTGTTTCTTGTATCATTGAGCTTTTGCAAAAACTTTCCGCTCAAGCTGTCAGGTTTGGAAAGAATTTTCCAATCGCCTTTTTGCACATAAAGCGTAGAAAAAATCTTTTTGTTTTTAAGATAATTTGAATAATCAAACTGTGAAGGATTTTTGGCTTTTATCGGACTCCTTAATTTACCTTTTAATTCTATTTTGTCTGCAATTTTTATTTTAGAAATGTTTTCCTGGGTATCATAAAGAGTGACAATCGTTTTTGCCTTAAGATTATCTGCTTTTACACCGTCAAAAATTCCTGATTGTGCTTTTATATAAAATTTTGTTTTTTCAGAATTATTTGTTGTCGGTATGGAAGTAACTATCCCTGTAATACTCGCTTTTGATGGGATAAACTTTGACAGGTCATCATGGTTTTTAATCTGTATGCTGCAATTAAAAATAGCAAGAGCAAAAGCAAGGTAATAAATTATTGCGGCTCTGTTTGACACAAAATTTTTTAACAACGCAAAAACTGCTGTCAAAAACAAACATATCGCAATATACACACTGCAGCCGGTAAAAAACCCGACTACCCCGAGTATATAACACGAAGAAAAAATAGCAGTTTTATTCAAATCTGGTCTTTGGGTGCTATCATCTTTTTCCATTTTTTAATCATATATAAAAAGCCGATTAATTAAAATCTTTTAAGATTTTTTTAATTTTTCTCATTTTATTGTTTGATGTAAAATTAAACGTAAGTTAACAAAGAAACGGAGATTTAATATGGAATCAAATAACGAAGTAAGAGTCAGAATCGCTCCTTCACCGAGCGGAAACTTACACATCGGTACAGCCAGAACTGCTTTATTCAACTACCTTTTTGCCAAGAAAAATCACGGCAAATATGTTTTAAGAATAGAAGATACAGATCTGGAGCGTTCTTCTCAAGCATATATTGATAATATTTATGACAGCTTAAAAGCACTCGGTCTGAACTGGGACGAAGGTCCGGATGTAGGCGGTCCATATGGTCCTTATCAACAGTCAGAAAGATTTGATATCTACCCTAAATACGCAAAAAAACTTATGGATATGGGCTATGCTTATGAATGCTTCTGCACACAGGAAGAATTGGACGCTGAAAAAGAAGAATCCATTAAAAACAAAAAACCTCACAAATATTCAGGAAAATGCAGAAATTTAACGGAAGAAGAAAAAGAAAAATTAAGAGCGGAAGGAAGAAAACCCTCTATCCGCTTCCACGTACCTGAAGGCGAAACTTCTTACGATGATATGGTTAAAGGTCATCTGCATTTTGACAACTCTTTAATCGGTGATTTTGTTATTATGAAATCAAACGGAACACCGACTTATAACTTTGCTGTTGTTATCGATGATATGGAAATGAAAATTTCTCACATCATAAGAGGCGAAGACCACATCTCCAACACTGCAAAACAAATTATGATTTACAACGCACTCGGTGCTGAAGTGCCGAAATTCGGACACCTCGGTATGATTCTTGCACCCGACAGAAGCAAATTGTCAAAAAGACACGGTGCAACAGCAGTTTCCGAATTTGTTGAAAAAGGCTATTTAACGGAAGCTCTCGTCAACTTTGTTGCACTGCTTGGCTGGTCGCCTTCTGACGGACAGGAAATTAAAACCTTAGAAGAAATTGCAGCAGATTTTAGAATCAGCGAGGTTTCTTCTTCTAATTCTATTTTTGAATACGACAAATTGAACTGGATGAACGGTCAGTACATCAAAAAAATGGATTTAGCAAAATTAACACAGTTGGTTAAACCTTATCTCTCCTGCTATGACCTGAGCGAATACACGGAAAAACAACTCGAAAAAATCGTTGAAGTAACAAGAGAGCCTATCACAATACTTTCCGAACTTACAAACGATACAAAATATTTCTTCGGCAAAGATGTCGAAATAGAACCCGATGTTCAGGAAAAAGTATTGAACGGCGAAGTTGCAAAAAAAGTTTTGCCTTATGTTATTGAAAACGAGCTTGATAAATGGGATTTTGAAGACGAAGAAAAACTCCATGAACAGCTTGCTGATTTAAGAACCTACTTTAAAGAACAACACGGCATCAAGCCGAAAGAAACAATGTGGGCAATAAGAGCAGCCGTAACAGGCAGAACACACGGTGCTGATATGGTAGCAACACTTATTCTTCTAGGTAAAGACAGAGTAGTCTACAGAATTAAAAAAGCTGTGTAAGATGAAACTTTATTTACAAAACAATAACAGTGAAAATTTAATTTTATTCTTTTGCGGATGGGGAATGGATGAAAATCCGTTCTCCATCTTAAAAAGTAATTATGATGTTTTGTATGTGTATGATTATACAAGCCCTGAATTTCCGGTTTTTGATTTTTCAAAATACAAAAGCGTAAAACTTTTGTCATTTTCCTACGGAGTATATGCAGGTGCTATTGCAAAACTCCCTGACGACTTAAAATTAGATGAAAGAGTTGCAATAAACGGGACGCTTCTCCCTGTTGACGACAAATACGGTGTGCCTGTAAAACAGTTTGAACTTACGGAAAAGATGGATTCTCAGTCTGTCGTAAAATTCCGTCAAAGACTCTTTGGTGGAGAAAAAGCACAACAGCATTTTGAGATATTTGAAAATCATCTTCCAAAAAGAAGTGCTCAAAGCTGTACTGAGGAATTATCTGGAATGAAAAAATATGTACCTCAAATTCAGACCCCTAAAAAAACTTTTGACAAAATTTATGTGGCAAAATATGACAGATGTGTGCCGACTCGCAATCAGAGAAATTTCTGGCAAAAAGCAGGGGTAATAGATACAATAGAGTTAGAAACGGGACATTTCCCTTTTTACAATTACGAAAAACTTGAAGATTTGTTGTAAAAATGATTAACAAAAATCTTGTAAAATTCAGATTCCAAAAAAGTGTAAAAACTTACGACGACTCTGCCATAATCCAGAAGGAGATGGCTCACTCGCTTATATCTAAAATTCTCACAAATTGCGGCAATTCTTTTGATAAAGTATTTGAATTCGGGGCAGGCACAGGTTTTTTATCAAAAAATATGTTGAATAAAATAAATTTTAAAGAATACTACGCCAACGATATCATAGAAGAATCCGAGTTTTGCATAAAAAATATTATAAATAACGTCAATTTTGTCGCCGGTGACATTGAAAAAATAGAATTAAATGAAAAATTTGATCTTGTTGTTGCAAATGCTGTTATGCAGTGGATAACTGATATTGACGAGCTTCTTACAAAAATTAGCAAAAATCTTAACGATGACGGATATTTTGCTTTTACAACTTTCGGCGAACAAAATTTTAAAGAAATAAAAGAAACAACCGGTGTATATTTAAACTATTTAAAGTCAGAAACCCTAAAAGAAAAATGTTCACACAATTTTGATATTCTCCATTTTGAAGAAAATCTTCAAACACTGTGTTTTGATTCGCCGTTAGAGGTTTTAAAACATATAAAATATTCCGGCACAAACGGTATAAAAACAGTTAACTGGACAACCAAAAAGCTTAAAGATTTTGATACTTATTACAGAAAATCTTTTGGTATAAATGACAAAGTAACATTGACATACAACCCTGTTTATATGATTTTAAAAACTAAGTAACAATAAATCGGAAAGTTTATGGAAATATTATTAAACCCTGTAATTGTATCGGTAGTAGTATTGTGTGCCCTTTGTGTATGCAAAATAAATGTTTTGCTGGCAATTATTTTTTCCGCAATTGCTGCGGGAATTTGCGCACACATGAGCCTTGGTGATGTAATGCACGTTTTTGTTTCAGGCATGGGTGATAATTCAGAAACCGCACTGAGTTATATTTTGCTCGGTGCTTTTGCGGCTGCAATGACTCATACGGGGTTGGCTCCGATACTTGCAAAAAAAATCGCAAATGTTATTTGTGGCAGAAAATTTTTGTTAATTTTAATAATTACTGTTATGGCGATACTGTCGCAAAACCTTATCCCAGTGCATATTGCGTTTATACCTATTTTAATTCCACCCCTTCTGCACGTTATGAATAAATTAAAAATTGACAGAAGGGCAGTAGCTTGTGCACTGGCGTTCGGATTGAAAGCCCCTTACATTACTATCCCTGCAGGGTTCGGCTTGATATTTCAAGGGCTGATTGCAGACAATTTAACTCAAAATGGGATGAATGTTGTTGTAAACGAAGTATGGAAAGCTAACTGGTTTTTAGGCTTGGCAATGATTGTCGGGCTTTTATATGCTTTATTTGTATCTTACAAAAAACCCAGAGAATACAAAGATGTGGAAATTGCAGCTGATACTGTTATGACTGAGGACAAAGAAGACTTAAAATTTAACAAAAACCATTATTTGACTTTGCTTGCCGCCTTTACAACTTTAATGGTGCAGTTGTGGACAAATTCACTGCCCTTAGGTGCTCTTGTCGGACTTTCAGTAATATTCGGCACGGGTGCTATTGACCACAAAAAAATGGATAAATTAATGAACGAAGGCATAGGTCTTATGGGTTATGTTGCTTTTGTAATGCTTGTTGCTGCCGGTTTTTCAATGGTATTGAAACAAACCGGCGGAGTAGAAAGTCTTGTGCATGCAGCAACGGCTCTCATGTGTGGAAGCAAAATGCTTGCAGCAACAATTATGCTTGCTATCGGCTTATTTATTACAATGGGAATAGGTACCTCCTTCGGAACAATACCGATTCTGGCAGTTTTGTTTGTACCGGTGTGTGCCAAAATGGGGTTCAGCATTCCGGCTACAATAATTATTTTATCGGCTGCCGCAGCATTGGGCGATGCGGGGTCGCCGGCTTCTGATACAACACTCGGTCCTACGGCAGGTTTGAACGCAGACGGACAGCATAATCATATACTGGATACCTGTATTCCTACATTTGTACACTACAATGTACCGCTAATTATATTTGCGGTACTTGCAGTGTTTATATTCTAATGATGCAGAAAATTACCAGATATACGGAATAAATTCTCTCATATCAACTTTTTGAGCGGTGCCTTCTTCATCATAAGTACAGGCGAATTTTTGTTCTTCCTTTTCGCCGTCTGAATACTGGAAGGATTTGACAGTATGGCTTGCTTTAGGCTGAAGATTTTCGTCAAACAAAATATATGATTCTTCTACAGCCCTTTCTCCGTTTTTATCATCAATAAATTGATAATGAGCAACATACTCACCGTCATTATTTTTAGATGGTTTGATTGAAATTCTTTCTATTGCATCTTCCGGACTTTGCTTAATTATTTCAGCCGAAGCAGACAAAAGCTCGTGCGTATTTTTGTTATATTTTAAATCATAATGCGCACCGTCGTTGTCATAAGAAATCAAACTGAATTTTGCATTTGAACGAGCATTAAAATTTTCCGGTTTAATTTGTTTTTCATTTAACGCTTTTACAAAATCCAACTCATCACCAAAGAAATCTACCGGATTATCTTTTGTTTTCCAGCTGAATTTGTCAAGCATTGTTTCATTGTTTGAACCTTCTTTTACACTTGTATCAAAACAATTTGTAATACATTGAGGGACTTCATCCTCATAAAATTCTTTTAAAAGTCCAAAATTGTCGCAAATGCTTTCGTCGTAGTCCGAACCTGAAAAAGACACAATATCTTTTACCGGTTTTGGCTCAACAGGTGATGTAACTGTCGGGGCTGGCTGAGTGTTTTGTAAGAAGTTTAAATTTTTAAACATTGCAGGCGAAACATTTAGTATTTTCATAAACACTCCTTTCTTTTTTGATACAGTCTACCATTTATGATTGTATAACTTTTTGAAAATATTACAAGCATAACAAAAAAGATTTTAAAGAATGTTAATATATTTATTTAAATTCTCAAATTTCTTAAACTAAATATCAGAAAATTTGAACTTGATTCAACACCGTTGATTTCAATTTCGCCTGTTTCGTTTACTACTGACATCCCATCACCGGCTTCAAGTATGTTTGAGTTTACTTCTATTGCACCTTTTGCCACTTGCAGCCAGAGTTTTCTATTTTCGGGAATAGGAAAATACACTGTTTTATCAGCGTCAAGTATTGATTGGAAAATTTCAGCATCCTGACGGATTTTCAAAGAACCGTCTTTACCACTGCCCGAAACAATTAAATTTATACGATTTAAGCGTCTTTCGTGCATAAAATTTTTTACTTGAAAAGAAGGTGTAAAATTCTTTTTAGACGGCAAAATCCATATTTCTAAAAGATGTGTATTATTTACTGGTGAAGGGTTGAAACTGCTAAAAGTAACTCCGCTGCCTGTGCTTGTTAACTGTACCTGTCCGTCTGTCAGTAATTTAGTCTTTCCGGTTAAAAATTTATACTGCAAGGCACCGTCAAGTATAACTGTTATAATTTCCATATTCGCAATGGTTTGTTCGCCTAAATTGCCAAAAGGTGCAATGATGTTGTCATTAATTGCCCTCAAATCGCTAAACCCCATATTAAACGGGTCAAAATACTGTGCAAAAGAAAAACTGTGTGCGCTTTTAAAAATATCCGTCACTGTTTTGCCACGTTTTTCTCTTGCCCTTAGTTTATACATAATTTTATCCTTTACTTAAAGTTTACGTGTAAAGTATAAATTGAGTTTTTGTATTTTTTAAGCCTTGTGACAGCAGCAATGGGCTGATTTTATATAACTTTATAATTTTTTATATAAGAACTTTAAAAATTTTAGATAATAAAATATTTTGTTTTAAAAAATCAGCCTCACTCATTTTTTTATATTTAGCAGGGGTAATTGTATTTTTTAGTGCAGCAATGCCTCTATTATTTTTTAAAAAATTTTCGATAGAATACTCAGGGCTGAAATAGTATTTTTTATAATTATTATTTGTACAATTTTCCATCAAAAAAGCTTCCAGTTTGTAAGCGCAAATTTTATTGTCAATCAATAAAATATTTTCAGACAAAATTTTTTTTGCAACACTGTTAACAATATCAGCTCTTTTATTACTTTTTAACGGCAGAGAAATTAAATCTTCGTATTTTAATATCAATTGCTTAAGCAGTGCGGATTGTTTTTTTGCCATAATAAAACCGGGTATTATCTGATCATTTTGGCTAAAAAATATGGTTTCGTATTGTTTTAATATATTAAAATCAGGTTTAAATGCATCGGTGATTATTGTATCAGCATCCAGAAAAATTCCGCCGTTACAATATAAAACAATAAAACTTATGTAGTCGCAAAATATTGCAGAATAAGGATTAGCAGGATTAAGAACTTGCTCTGTTAAAAATTTTTTATCTATGTATTTATTAATATTTTCAGGTGTTAAAATAATTAATTGATATCTATTTTGCAGGTGCTGACGCCATGTTTTTATACAAAGGTTAATGTATGCAGGGGTATGGTTTGGAAAATTGATAAACGTAAAAATTTTATTATAACTACAAATAGAAACCATTAAATACCCTGATATTATTTTTAAATTTTTAATACAGATTAATAAATCTGTTTGTTTTGGCATTAGACAATGCTAAACACTCTTATTTTTTTCATGATATGTCATAAAACACCTAAGTCAACAACAAAAAAGAATATTTATAGGTGTCTAAAAACGTTAAGTTGCGCATCTAATGCGTATATACTAAACGAAAGGACAAAAAGTATGACAAATTTTAAAAACGGTTTAGGCAGTAACATTAAATCCCTGAGAAAAGTAAGAAACATAACTCAAGAGGATTTAGCAGGTGTTATCGGTATTCATTCAAGACAACTTTCAAAAATTGAAACAGGCGAACATTTTCCTTCTTGCAAAACTTTAGAGAAAGTTTGTATAACATTGAATGTCCAACCGAGAGAACTGTTTGATTTTGATTTTTTAACGGAAGAATATGAAGGTGCATTGAACGGAACCGACAGCAACACTGTTTTTCAGGTTTCAACTACTAAAAAAGATAATGTCTATCAGTTGCGCAATCACAGTAAGCAAACAAAAACATGTACCGATAAAAATATGTCGATTACAGCTAAAAAATTGAATAAACCTGTATTTGTCGAGTATTTTGATGAAAAGAAATCTTCTAAAATCGTAGTGTTTTATCCTGACGGAAGTGAAAAAGTTATCCGAAATTCCGTTGATACCGAAGCTCAAAAAAATTTAAATTACATGGTTTGTGAATTTAGAAAAATATCTAAAGATCAAGCTTCCTCTGAGTTTATCAAACTTGCTCTTGATTCGTTAAAAAGCAATGACGCACTTACAAAATTAAGTAATCTTATTGACGGAATGAAGCTCGCAAGAGGAATAAACGATAAATAAAAATAATGAGCAGACCGGCTCGAACACTCGGGGTGGTACTGCGACACCGGATTAAATTCTCTATTCTTTTTCTTTATCAAAAATCAAAGATAATTGAGGTACTTCAGGCGCAGGAACTCTGTTTTTGCGCTTGTTTACCGATAAATCTTTTGAATAATCAACCTGCATTTTTGTCATCATATCTTCTGCGGTTTTTATTACGGATTGAGGCAGACCTGCCATTTTAGCCACCTGAATACCGTAACTTTTGCTTGCCGAACCTTCTATAACTTTTCTTAAAAATATAATTTCACCATCGTTTTCAGATATTGTTACACGATAATTTTTAATCTGAGGAAATATAGAACTCATAACATTAAGCTCGTGATAATGCGTGGCGAAAATTGTTCTTGCTTTGATTTTTGTAGCGATGTATTCCGCAACACTCCATGCAATGGCTACGCCGTCATAAGTGCTCGTACCTCGACCGATTTCGTCAAGCAGAATAAGACTTTTTTCCGTAGCCGAATTTAAAATAAATGCGGTTTCATTCATCTCAACCATGAATGTAGATTGTCCCAAAGACAAATCATCAACAGCCCCTACTCTTGTAAATATTTTGTCAACAATACCTATTTTTGCTGCGTCACAGGGAACAAAACTGCCTATTTGCGCCATTATAACAATTAAGGCGTTCTGGCGCATATACGTCGACTTACCTGCCATATTAGGGCCTGTAAGTATCATAAACTGTGTATCCTGCTGAGATTGATTGTCAGCAACAAGTTTCAAATCATTAGAAACATACTTACCCATAGGCAGAATTTTTTCTAATACAGGGTGACGCCCCTCTTTTATATAAAGCTCATTTGAATCAGTAATAATCGGTCTTGTATATTTGTTTTCAATTGCACATACAGCAAAAGAAACAAGAACATCCATATCAGCAATAGATTCCGCTACCTCTCTTATCGTATCAACAAATTCTTTGGAATATTCTCTCAAGTCTGAAAATATTTTTGATTCCAGTTCAACAGATTTTGTCTGGGCTGAAAGAACATCTGACTCGTGTTTTTTAAGTTCTTCCGTAACATATCTTTCGCCGTTTGTAAGTGTCTGGCGTCTTATGTAATGGTCTGGAACCATATTAAGATTTGAGTTGGAAACTTCAATAAAGTAGCCGAAAGTTTTTGAAAATCCGACTTTTAAAAATTTTATACCTGTTTCTTCCTTTTGTTTATTTTCAAAATCAATAAGCCAATTTTTTCCGCCGGTCAAAAGTTCTCTGTAATAGTCTAAATCGCCTGATACACCTTCTTTTATAACACCACCGTCTTTTAGTGTAATCGGAGCATCGTCTTTTATTGTTTTCTCTATAATTTCGGCAAAATCAGTAAGATTTGTCCTGACTTCAGTCAATTTTGACAACAGTTTTGAATTGAAATTTTTCAATACCTCGCTAAAAACAGGCAGCAGATTAATAGTATCCTTTAACGCAATAAAATCTCTGGGATTTGCGGTATTATTGCTTATTCTTGTTGAAAGACGCTGGATATCGTAGACTTTTTCTAACAGTCCGATTAATTTTATTCTTTCTGCGGTATTTTTGATAAGTTCTTCAACAGCCTCCTGTCTTTGAATTATATTTTCTATATTTTTTAACGGCTGATGAATCCATTTTTTTAACTGACGTGCACCCATATTGGTTTTTGTGTTGTCTATTGCCCACAAAAGACTTCCATATTTGGCTTTGTCACGTGAAGTTTCTGTCAATTCAAGATTTCTTCTTGTATTTGTATCTATGGATACAAACTGATTAAGACTGTAGGTTGTAATTTTTTCAAATTTTGGAAAATTTTCCTGCTGGGTTTTAAAAAGATATTCAAAAATAGCACTTGCTGCACAAAACCCTGTTTTATACTGTGAAAAACCGAAAGTTTCAACCGAATCAACTTTAAAAATTTCTTTTATATTTTTTTCTGCTCTGTCAACATCAAAAGCGGCATAGCTCATTTTTGAACAGTTATAATTATTTGTAATTTCTTCCGGAAGATCAATAAGCTCATTACCTACATATTGAAAAGGCAAAACTTTCTGAGAAATTTTGGGCACAACAATTTCGGACGGTCTTATTCTTGCAAGTTCGCTCAATAACTGTTCAAAATTTGTTTGTGTAACCTTAAATTCCCCTGTGGAAATATCAGTGTAGGCAAGACCGTATAAATCAGATTTTTTATCCTTAATAACAGATGCAAGATAGTTGTTGATATTTGATTTTAAAAGGCTGTCTTCTGTTAAAGTGCCTGCCGTAATAGTTTTTATAACAGCTCTTTTTACAAGCCCTTTTGCCAGTGCAGGATCTTCTAATTGTTCGCAAATAGATATTTTATGACCTTTTTCAAGTAATTTGGGTAAATAGTTTTCCACAGCTTTTGCAGGTATGCCTGCCATCGGGATACGACCTAAAGAACCGCCTTCACGGCTTGTTAATGTAATTTCAAGGTCTTTTGATAATGTCAGAGCGTCCTCAAAAAAAGTTTCGTAAAAATCACCCATACGGTACAAAAGAAGAACATCCAGATTTTTTCTTTTGATTTCCAAAAACTGTTTAAGCATAGGTGTAGCTTCGTTAATATCTACATCAGTACTGTTAATATAATTAATATCTTGTTTTGACATACGCCCCTCACTTATAAAAGAAATTTACTATAAAACGGGGGTTTTTTCAATTCTGAAATATATATATAAAAACCTTGTTGACATAAAATTATGTCTTAGATATTATTATGCATACAGTCGAGATGAAATTCATCTTTGTTTATAGGCTCCCATCGTCTAGAGGCCTAGGACACATCCCTTTCACGGATGCGACAGGGGTTCAAATCCCCTTGGGAGTACCATTTAAAAAGAGGCTTAGTGCCTCTTTTTTATTGCAAAATATTTAAAATTTTGTTTAAATAATGTATAATAAATTTATGCAAGAAATAGTACAAAACGTAATTACAGCTTTAAAAACAGCCTTTAATTCCTCATTTGAAGACTTTGAAGGTATGTATTTATACGGTTCTCAAGCAAGAGGAGATTTTAATAAAGACAGTGACATTGATATAGTTGCTGTTTTTAAAGAAGAAAATAAAGAAAAACGCCGTTT
>CALUSA010000050.1 GCA_944323275.1 Candidatus Gastranaerophilales bacterium | reverse complement strand
TTATATTTTGCGGCGCAATTGTTGTAATCATATTGGCTTAAAAACCGTAAAAATTTTTTTTTGCGCAGTTTAATATTTATTTGACTTAAAGACGATATAATACTTTGTTTCACCGTAGTAAAGGACAACAAGATACATATCACCTTCAATATTTTCGGTTATAATATAAGAATTTGGCGGCGGTGCCTTTGTGGAAGAATTTTTGAAGATTTTATAAAAACCGTCACGAACAGCCTTACAGAATTTTTGCCATTTTGTGTATTTGGGTAAAGGCATGTTGTTATGGTAAAAATCAACCGGCACAAGTTCTTTTTTTACAACAGGTATGATAAATTTTACTTTGCCTGATTCTTTGAAAAATATATAAGTATTGCCGTTCATCTCTCTCGGAGTAATTATGTAATATCCGGCAGGGATTGTTTGACCTTTAAAATATACATCCGAAGCAAGTCTGAACAAAGGATAGGGCGACCAGGCATATTTTTGATAATCTTCATTTTGATAAGGGTCAATATCATGAACAAGCTTGAAATCAGGAAGCGGTGCCTGCTGATATAAAGTTGCATAATCAGTCTGTGCCGATACCGGCAGACAGACAAGCATTATAAGTAAAAATGAGAGTACAAAAATTTTCTTCATAAATCTATCATAATTATTTTTTTTTCAAAATCAACATATTTACGTTTGTATCCGTCTGATATTTTTTTAGTGCAATTGCAACTATATTTATAATGCTGATATAATAATTGCGTATAATAAAATAAGGAATAAAATTATGACAGAAGTAAGAGCAAGCCACTTGCTTGTAAAAACAGAAGAAGAAGCCAAACAACTCAGAGAAGAAATTTTAAACGGAAAAAAATTTGAAGATGTTGCAGCAGAAGTTTCACTCTGTCCGTCAGGTGCAAACGGCGGTGATTTAGGATTTTTTGGCAAAGGCGTTATGGTTAAAGAGTTTGAAGACGCAGCTTTTTCTATGAATGTAGGCGATTTATCCGAGCCGATTCAAACTCAGTTCGGCTGGCATTTGCTTTATTTAACGGATAAAAAGGATTAACCAATACAGCAATGATAAAAAAATTAAGGGAATTTTTAAAACAGGAAAAACTCGATTATCTGCTGATAAACACTACAGATGAGTTTCTTGTTGAATACAATGAGCTTTCTAACTGCGCAAGATATTTTGTCACCGGATTTTCCGGTTCCACTGGTGATGTTTTGCTGTCCAAAGATAAGATATATCAATTTGTTGACGGAAGATATCACGAACAGGCTGACAAAGAATGTGATTTAAAAACGGTGACCGTTGTCAAATTACAACTCGGACAGACTTTTTTAGGTGAACTCACTGAAAAGATATCTTCCGGCAGCAGTTTAGGCGTTGTTTCAAAAAAAATTTCCCTTAATTTTTATAAAAATTTAAAGACAAAACTCTCTAAAAAACATTGCAAAATTAAAACATTGAACTTTGACCCTGTGGAAAATTTCCACATACTTAAAGCAAGCAAAGGCAAAAATCCTGTTGAACAAATAGATATCGCTGTTGCCGGTATAAGCGCAGATGAAAAATTTAAGAAAATTGCAAAAAAAATAAAACAGCAAGAGGTGCTTGTTGATACAAATCTTGAGAATATAGCATATCTAACAAACTGCAGGCAGTATTCAACGCCTTTTTCTTCAACATTTAAAGCAAAAATGGCTGTTTATAAAGACAGAGCCGTTATTTTCAGCAATGAAAAATTTAATACAAAAATTGGCGAATATTTTAAAATTTTACCCTTGCAAGAATTTGACAATGCTTTTAAAAATGTTTCTAAAATAATTTTTACACCTGCAACTATAAATCATTATGATTTTAATCTTATTAAATCCAAAGCAGCAGAGGCTGAATATGATTTTATAAAAGAAATGAAAGCAATAAAAAATGACGCTGAAATTGCACATTTTAAAAAGAATTATCAGCGCACAGACAAAGTTGTGAATAAAGCATTTGACCTCGTTTGTTCCTCAAAAAATTTGACGGAAAAACAACTCTCTGACGAGGTGGAAAAAGAGTTTTTAAAACAGGGTGCAAAACAGTTAAGCTTTAAAACAATTCTTGCTGCAGGAGAAAATTCATCGGTTATCCATTATTCACACCCGTCAGATACGGTAATAATAAACGACGGCGATTTTGTTCTGCTGGATTGCGGCGGTCATTTTGAAGGCGGATACTCAACAGACATAACAAGAACTTTTATAAAAGGTGAACCGACAAATCTGCAAAAGAAAGTTTATACAACTGTTTTAAAGATGTTTTTAAATGCTTATAACTACCCTGTGACAAACAAAACAACAGGCTTCACTCTCGATTCTGTTGCCAGAAAAATACACAGGCAATCCGGATTAAAAGATTTTAATTTCAATCACGGACTCGGGCACGGTGTCGGCATAAATGTACACGAAAATCCTCCGACAATTTCTTGCGGTGCTGCGGGGAAACGTGTTCTGAAAAAGAATATGGTTTTTACTATTGAACCGGGACTTTACAAATCAGGCTTTGGCGGTGTAAGATTGGAAAACTCGGTATTTTTAACTGAAATAAACGGAAAATTGAAAATTGAATCTTTATCACATGTACCGTTTCAGGAAAAAGCAATTGATTTTACTCTTTTAACAGAACAGGAAAAAAATTGGCTGAAACAATGGAATAACACATAATCGGGAGAAAATAATGATTAAACTTGATTTAACAAGACAAAAGGCGAACGTCACTGCAAATGCCATAACCAAAACACAAAAAGCTCTAAAAAAACAAATTATTCAAGGAATAAAATCTTCTCCGTTTAACGAAACCCAGAATATTTCCATAAAAATTAACGATCACCCTGTTGATAGATTTTTTACAAGATTCTTCGATATTGGTGAAGAAATTGTACATGCTGATTTAAAAGCCGAGTTTACCCGTGCATATATGGAAAACGGAAAATTATTAGCCCAAAAATATAATTTTCAAGACACTTTTTCAGCAGAACAGCTTACTGATTTAAAAGAAGGTAAAAATTTATTAAATAAAAAAAATTCTTTTGTATCCAAACTTGTTAAAAAAATAAATAAGGCTATTGAAAAATAAATGAAAGAATATGAAATTATAACAAGCACATCTAATTCAAAAATTAAAGAAACCTCGAAACTTCAGCAAAAAAAGTACCGTACCCAGAGCGGATTATTTCTGCTTGAAGGTTATAAACCTATTGCAGAAGCAGCTGCAGCGAATATAAAAATCCAGAATGTTTATACAACGGAAAAATTTCTGGCAAAATTTGAACAAATTTCAGCTTTAAAAAATAAAATTACCGTTGTGTCACCTGTTGTGCTCGAAAAACTTTCAACAACAGACAGCATGCCCGAGGCTGTTGCAGTAGCACAACAAAACAATTTTAAACTTAGAGATATACAAAATGCCAAAAGGATAGTACTTTTAGAAAATATAAAAGATGCAGGCAATCTCGGTACTTTAATACGCTCGGCATGTGCTTTTTCAATAGATGCTGTTTTGCTCTGCGGTGATACTGTTGATATTTACAATCCCAAAGTTGTGCGCTCAACTGTCGGGGCTTTGTTTAAACTTCCTGTGATAAAAACTTCTTTACAGGACGTAAAAGAGATGTTTCCGGCATCAGTATTCATTGCGACCGTAGTTAATCATAAAAATATAACAGAACCGGAAGACATAGACTATAAAAAGCCATTTGTGCTAATGCTTGGAGCAGAGGCTGACGGATTATCAAACAAAGCAATAGAATTGTCTGATATAAAAACAACAATTACCATAAGTACTAAAACCGAATCCTTAAACCTCAGCACAGCCGGCTCTATTTTGTTTTATATAAGTACAAGATAATAAAATTATACTGTATATGGCGGATACATTAACCTGAGAACTTGTGTAAAATATAATTAAACTATGGGGAGAATTTTACTATGGGACTTCAGGTGAGCAACGGTGTTCAACCGGAAACAGGTTTAATAAATCAACTATATACAAAAGCGCAGGATTATGCAGCAAAGCTTTTAAACTCAGACGAGCTTGATTTTGCACAATATCTGGACAAGAGCTTTGATTCTATCGACAAAGATAAAGATAATACTTTGTCTAAAAATGAAATTGCCACTGCAACTGTCAGAGATCAACGCAATGAGGAATTAAAAAAGCTTCTGGAAAATCATGATGTAAATGATTTAACCGACAGTATAGATAAAAATAAAGACGGGCAGATTACTAAAGACGAAACCAATCCTGACTCGAATGTTCCTGATATTTTAAAATCAGCTTTAAGAGAAATACAGACGACAAAAGATTTCGGGCTTGCTGCACAAAATTTTACCTTGAATATGTGTAAAAATTATTATGCTAACGAAACCTTGACATCTCTGGCAACAAATGCCGTAAGCTGTCTTGTCTAAAAAGTAAATTGTGCATAATATTATTAATCATTGCCGCCGGCTAAATTTTAAAAGGACGTTAACTTATGCCTTTGAAAGAAATTCTTCTTTTTTGATTTTTCTTCCGCAGCATTTGTCCTCATCGCAATATCCCAGTCTTTCGCATTTAGGAACAAGATAAGGAGCCAGCCACGGTTCTTCTTTTAAAAGTTCTTCGCACATCATTTTTACCATAGTTCTGATTTCATATTGAGCACGGGTGCAAAGTCTTATATTTGCAATATGTATAAGCTCTCTGAGGTTTAATGATGCAACAATAGAGCTTGCTGCAGCATTTGGCAATACAAATCTTGCATCTTCCGCAGGAATTCCAGACTCTGTCATTTCTGTATAAAATTCTGCTATTTTCCCCATAAATTTATTGTATTTTTCAAGCAGTTCAGGATTTTTTTCAATTGTTGGCGGTATTATATAATCAAACTGCCCTTTTTCTTTTACATAACGCTGTGATTTTTGAGAAAAAGAAACATGTCTGTGTCTTACAAACTGATGTGTGCAGGCTCTTGAAACATTTGAAATTGCAAAAGATACCTGAATATGTTCTATAGTTGAATAATGTCCGGAAGAAATAACTTTTTCAATAAGTTTTAACATTTTTTCTTCATCGGCTGCGTTATCATAAATATTCACGGGCGAATCAGCACTGTAACAGGTTCTGCAGGCTGTATAAATTGTTTTTAACATATTTTGGGGCTTGGATATAAGCTTTACCACAGGTTTGTTGTTTTCCATAATCTCTCCCTTAAAAATCTCTTTTATACATGATATCATCTGCAAAAAATTTTGTAAAAATCTGTTACTTATGAAATATTTATAATTTAGCAAGACAAAATATATTCAAACAATTATGCTAAAATACAGTTATAAAATATTCTGATGAGGAGTTGACTATATGAAACGTGCAATAATTATGGTAATAGACTCAATGGGCTGCGGAGCAATGCCTGATTGTAAGGAGTATAACGACATACCTGAATGCAATACACTATGTAACGTTGCAAAAGCAAATAACGGGCTTAAGCTTCCTAATATGCAAAAAATGGGTATAGGCAATCTCGGTGATGTAGCCGGAGTGCCGCCTGAAGAAAATACAATCGCCCAATACGGAATTATGAGAGAGGTTTCTAAGGGCAAAGACACAACCACCGGACATTGGGAAATTGCAGGGCTTGTGCTTGACGAACCTTTTAAAGTTTACCCGAAAGGATTTCCCAAAGACGTTATTGATAAATTTATCGAAAAAACAAATTGCGGCGGAATTTTGGGCAATTATCCCGCCTCAGGTACAAAAATTATTGAAGACTTAAATAATGAACACCATAAAACAAAATTCCCAATCATTTATACAAGTGCTGACAGCGTGTTTCAAATTGCCGTTGATATAAACGTTGTTCCTCTTGAAGAATTATACAAAATGTGCCGTATAGCACGAGAAATCCTTGTCGGCGAACATAATGTATCCAGAGTAATTGCACGTCCTTATCATATTGTTGACGGAAAACCTGTACGTATTTCCAAAGACAGACGTGACTTTTCGGTTGAGCCGCCTAAACCAACCATATTGAACGAAATTCTTAATGCAGGCGGACGTGTTGTAGGCATAGGCAAAATAGAAGATATCTATGTAAAATCAGGTATTTCTCACGCAATTCATACCGGTTCTAACCGAGAAGGTCTGGAATTGACTCTAAAAGCGGTTGAAAACAGTCTTGACTTGAATAAAATCAAAATAGCTGAAGCACAAGAACCGCCTATATCCGAACTAATTTTTACAAACCTTGTTGATACTGATATGCTGTACGGTCACAGAAACGACTGGCAGGGCTACGGCAGAGCAATAGAAGAAATTGATGCTTTTCTGCCTCAAATTATGGAGAAAATGACCAAAGAAGATATTCTGTTTATAACAGCAGACCATGGCTGCGACCCTACAGTTCCGGGAACCGACCACACAAGAGAACAGGTTCCCCTGCTGGTATATTCCAAAGCTGATGACTTTAAAGCAGCTAATCTCGGCATTTTACCTACCTTTGCTTATGTTGCGGATGAAGTAAAAAAATGGCTTTTATAAAATAATAAAAAAAACCTCTCTTGCAAGAAAAAGCAAAAGAGGTGAGCACTAAGTACAAGCAATCAGAAGAGTTGAGGATTTACATAGTCAATATAACGTTATGCACTAAAAAATTCATTGCATAAAATGCCTATGTTTATTTTTACTACTTTAGGGTAAGATTTATATTTAGATATGTAGATTACCCGATAAAATATAATGAAAATAGGTTTAAACACACAAAATAATATCCCTAAAACAAATTTTAAGGGTTTATATAATAACAAAATGCTATTAAAAGGGCTTAAATTTGCAGCTGATTATCCGGCTATTTTTTCGGGTACTCTGTCTTTTACCCTGTCAAGCATAGCAAGACCGCTGGCTATTTTATCCACTCCTAAAACAGATAAAGAAAATAAAAATTATGCGTGTGCAAAATCACTTGCCTCAAGCACAATAGGATATGCTCTTACTGCTGCAGCGGCACTACCAGTCAGTTCTGCGGTAATGAAAATTGACAAAAAGCCTTCAAGATACCTTAACAAAAAAGCTATAAAAGCATTAAAAGGAAATTCCCCGGAACTGGTCAAGTCCGGTGCCTATCAATTAGCAACACAGCTTTTTAAACTTGGTGTCGGGCTTGCAATTGCCGTGCCTAAATCGGCTTTAACCTGTTTTTTGATTCCGCCGGTTATGGGGCTGTTGTTTAAAAATAAAGAGAAAAATGAAAATAAAGTAAAAAAATCTTCAGTGATTTCATTTAAAGGTATGTATAACATGGCTGCGGAAAAAATTGCAAAAGGTATCGGCAGGGTGCTTAATGCTCCGTCTGTACAAAAATATACTCATAGATACGCTGACACAAATTTTGCACAGCATATTATGAATATGACAGATGTTCTGTTAACAGCTTCATTCATTCACCAAACATCTAAAAACAAAAAAATAAAACAGGAAAGAAAGCGAGCGTTGATGTACAACTGTGCAATCTCCACAGGTTTAAGCATCACAGGCGGATATGCCCTGCATCATTACACAAAAAAACCGACAGAAAAATTTATACAAAAATTTAAAGAAGCAAATAAAAATTTACCACTTCTTGAAAAATATATTGAAGGAATTAAAATAGCCAAACCAGCTTTAATACTCGGCGGAATATATTATATTATTATTCCGGTTATTTCGACTTTTCTTGCGGACAAAGCAGACAAAAAACATAATATAAAGCTTTATTAACAAACACTGTAAAATAATATACAACCTGTTATATAATATATGTACTTAGACTTAGGAGTATCAAAAATATGAACAAATTTTTATCAATAGCTTTATGTTTGTCAGTACTGTGTGTTACAGGCATGAGTGCAGAGGCAAAAAAATCTAAAGAACCTCAGCAGCAACAGGTCAAAGATGCACAATTCTATTACAATGAGGGGATTAGATATGAAACCCATAACAATAAAGAAGGTGCTATAGATGTTTATGCCAAAGCTGTTGAATTATCACCTAATTTTGATGCAGCAAGAGCCAAAAAAGCCCAGCTTTCTTATTTCTACGGCAGATATCAAGAAGCAGTCGAAGATTTTGAATATTTGAAAAACAGACCCGGTTACGGTGTAGGAGCATTTTATGACAACAGAATAGACTCAAAAATCAAACTTGGGCAGTATTCCGAAGCACTGGACGATATGTACGAAGTTATACTTGCCTTTTGCGGACAGGTTAAAGTTTACGAACAAATGAAACAAATTGTTGCACAAAATCCTGAACTTGCATACAAATTAAAACCGGAATCTCATCCTGAATTAAATGCAAAATATAAAGAAAATGCAAAAATTATGAGAGATTACGCAAGAACTTTTAAAGATGCAAGAAACAATATAAATGAACCTGAACTATATGATTTCTTTATGAACGTAGCTATTGCACTAAACCCTGAATCTTTAAACACAGAATGGGACGGTTCTGTTCAAGTAGGTGCAAAGTTAATAAGACGTGGTCCTTCCGGTCATGACGAAGTAACAGAGGTTGATATCAATCAAACAAATCCTTAATACAAAATTAATTTTATATTGTCACAAAAACCGTTTGTATTAATATACAGACGGTTTTTTACTAATTGGTTAATTCCCGTAAAAATTCCAGCGCAGACGCACACCGGCTTCTTTGTAATACGTTGAGCCGTATCCGCCTACTGAAAGATGCGAGCCGTCCTTAAATTTAGTATTATAATTAACCTCAAAAGCAGCATCACTCTTAAACCACGAGGCACTTGCCCTGAGATAAGAATCTTTGTTTACTTTGTGTGAATATCCTGCAGATACTCCGGGGTTTTCTTTATTCAAGTACAAACTTGCATCTACAGAATGCTGCGGCATACGGTAACTTGATGATACCTGCAAAGAATTGTCAAACGGTTCATACTCAACTTTACCGTGGAATGTTGTATAACCGCCGTTTCCTGTTTGTCTGTATTGTATCCCCACTGATTTGTCAAAATAATCAACTGCAGTACCTGCTTCAATTGTCGGGGTAATTTTTTTCATTGCATTAAATTCATCAACGGATACATCGTATTTTACATCTTTCAAAAATGAAGATTTTTTTTCAACAGATGGTGTTTCCGGTCTGAAAACGACATCGGCTGCACTGTTGGACTTTCTTTTTATCTGGTGTTCAACAGCCGCATCGGTGGTTGTCGGTACAGTATTAGCCGGATTTAAGTAATCCGGTGCAGCAGCGTCTTTTTTATGGAATATTTTTTTTGCACCGTCGCCAATAGTTTCAAGCAAATCTTTGCCTTTAGTTTCAAGCACGCTAATTTGCGGGGAATAAGTTTCAAGAGCAGAATCAATAATCATATCATCGCCATTGGTACGTGACAAAACTTTAAAAAACATTTTAAAGTTATCGCCGTCATCAGGCGTTGAAACATTCTCTCTTTGACTGTTTACTTTGTTATCTTCGTCAGACATTTTTTACCCCGTGTTATATATATAAAGTATATTCTTTATAAAAAATTGCCATAATTTATAAAATTTTTTCATGCTACTATTAAAAAAAGACATTTAAATACGGAATCATGCAGGAAAATTCAGTCAAAAAAATACTAATAATAAGACTCGGCGCAATAGGGGATGTAGTTAACTCTACTATTATTGCTCAGGCAATAAAAACAGCATACCCTCAATATGTTATCCATTTTATTACGGCGTCGTATATCTGTCCGCTTTTAGAGAATAACCCTTATCTGGGCAAAGTTATTCCGGTTGATATGCAACGTAAGGACAATATACCGTATTTAATACAAAAAGGTCTTGAGTTAAGAAAAGAAAAATACGATTACATTATTAATCTGACTAACTCATTAAGAAATTCAGTGTTAATAAAAACTGCAGCACCAAAACATCTTATTAAACGAAGTGCCAGACGTGTACACGCAGTAGATGCTTTTTTTAATACTGCAGGTGACGTTTTTGACAATTTAAAAATGCCCGAAAGCATCAAGCTTGGGGTTGATAAAAAACTACAAGCCCGTTTTAGACAAGAGTTAGAAGGATATCCAAAACCTGTGGTAATCTTAAGCCCCGGCGGGGACAATGACAAACAAAGACAGGGGCGCATCTGGGATGATGAATACTGGATAAAACTCGGCAATATGCTTGTTGAAAAATATAATGCTTCTGTTTTAATTATCGGTTCAAAAACCGAAGCCCCTGCACATAAGCAATTCAGCCAAATAAAAAATTCTTATATCTATTCGGGAAAATTGTCTTTGAAAGAAACAGCTGCCTTAATTACGCTTTGCGACTTATTTATATCCGGTGATTCCGGTCCGCTGCATCTGGCTGATGCTGTCGGCGCAAAATCGATTGCGCTTATGGGCTCTACACATCCCCGTTCCAGCTCACCCTACAGCAAAAATGGTGTATTTATCGGACCATCAATAAGCTGCAGATATTGCGGTGAAAAAAGATGCAAACTGCTCGGCGATGGCGAAAAAATTGCACCATGTATGCTTTCCATAAAACCTGAACAAGTTATGAAACTTATAGAAGCTAACGGTTATTTTAAGTAATTAATCCTCTTATTTATTTAATTCATTATATTTTAGCTTATTAATATATTTATTCATTTTTGTAAATAAATATTACAATTTTATATTGATTTATTAAATTCCATCATTAAATTGTTTTTATAAATATACACGGTTTTAGTTATACAAAAGAAGAGTATTTATGACAAATCACAGCAATGATGAGTTTAAAAATGTGTTTGATTCAACACCTGCACTTTTTAACTTAAAGCAAAAAGCTTCACAAATTCAAAACAATTATTCTTTTCAGAATAAGATTAATGAACTCATGAGCTTTGTGCAGACAAATAAATTCAGTTTCAGCAATTAACTGTTAAAATAAAATCCGTCTTGTTTCAAGCGGTTTATGGCTTCAGTCAGTTGTTCGTCACTTGCTACGGCAGAAAGGCGGAAGAAACCTTCTCCGTTAGTTCCGAAGGCACTGCCCGGAACAAGGAGAATACCTGAGGTTTTTAAAACATCAGCACAGAATTCTGCTGAAGAATTGTACCCTGAAGGTATTGGCAGCCAGATATAAAATGTTGCCTGCGGGATATCTTCGTCATTTATTTGCCAGCCGAGTTCTCTAAATCCATTTATTACAAGCATTTGCTTTTGTTTAAAACTTTTATTTGATTTTGCTATATAATCATCGCCTTCTTGAGAGTTCAAAACCTCTGCTGCGCATTTTTGCAGTGCTTTAAAGCTGCCTGTGTCAATAGTGGATTTCAATCTGCCAAAAGCCCCGACAGCGTCAGCATTACCGCATATCCAGCCGAGTCTGAACCCTGTCATAGAATAAGGTTTGGAAAAACTGAAAAACTCAACGGCAATATCTTTTGCACCTTCAATTTCAAACACACTGTGCGGTCTGTTTGTGTCCTCAAAATACAAATCGCAATAAGCTGCGTCGCTAATAAGCCAGATTTGTTTTTCCTTGCAAAAATCAACAACGTGTTTTAAATATTCTTTTGTACACGTTGCACCGAGGGGGTTAGACGGATAATTTATAATCATTGCCTTAACCTTATCAGGCTTAATGCCATCCTTATTCATTTTTTGCCAGATTTCGTACATATCAGGCATGTAGTTATTTTCTTTTGTTAAAGCAATACCATAACTTTTGCCGCCGTTTGTCTTTATCATCTGAGTATAAGACGCATAACCCGGATCAGGGACAAGCATAACCTCCTGTTGGGCTGTATCTGTTGTCGGATTAATAAGCGCACGTATAAAGTTTGCAAGCCCTTCTTTAGAACCTATAAGCGAAAAAATTTCTGTTTGCGGATTCAGTTCAACGCCGAAACGGTTTTTCATCCTTTGGGCAACAGCTTGAAGAAAAAAGTTTTCCCCCTTTGGAGTAGAATACGTATGTATTTGAGGAAGGTTTAAAGCTTCTTTTAATTTGTTATATACAAATTCAGGCGGAGGTTCAACAGGTGCACCCATTGCAAGTGCAATAGGTGCTCTGCCTTTTGCAATAAGCTCCGGTGTCAGCCTTGCAGCTTCTTGTTTAATTCTAAACATAATATACGTATCTATTGATTTTACGTACTCGTTAAACAGTTCTTTCATATTTTATCCTTTTGTTTCAAGCTGATAAGCCCAAGCACTGTGATTGTGAATACTTTCAAGAGATTCAACCTCGGCTTCAAAGTATTTTATTTTGTCGTTGTTTCTGAATTTTAAAACAATATCTCTTAAAACATCTTCCACAAATTTTGGATTGTCATAAGCGTGCTCTGTTACGTATTTTTCGTCTTCACGTTTTAAAAGCGGATAAACTTCACACGATGCTGTATTTTCTATTTCTGAAATTAAATCTTCAAGCCAGATGTGTTCTGTTTCGTCATAACTTATTACTACTTTTATAAGTGCTCTTTGGTTATGTGCGGAATAGTCCGAAATTTCTTTTGAACAAGGACAAAGGGTTGTGACAGGAACTTTAACACCAAGATAAAATTTATATTTATCTTCTTCTAAAATACCTTCAAAAGAGCAATCATACGCCATTAAGGATTTTTGTTTAGATACCGGAGCCTGTTTTTCTATAAAATATTTAAAAACAAACTTAACCTGTGCTGCTCTGGCACTAAGCCTTTGTTTTATTGCCTCAAGACAGCCTTTAATATCTACGCCTAAAAGCTCTTTTTCTCTCCATTCGTTAAGAATTTCCATAAAACGTGACATGTGAGTGCCTTTAAAATTCATATCCAAAGAGGCGCAAATTTGAGCTTTTGCGTAGACAACCTGATTATCTTTACCTTTCCGTTGTATTATCAGCGGAACATCAACATTTTTAATTCCGACTTTTTGTATGTCAATACCTCTGTTGTCTGCAAGGTTTTGTACATCTCTGAGCGGTAAATCTTTTATTCGGCTTTTCATTACAGACTTTCTTATTTATTAAAATCTTCAAGGCTCTCTGTAGATTTTTGTTCTAGTGCAAGCAAAAGTTTAAGCGCAGCTATTCTTTGCATTTTAGGCGGAGCCAGCCTGAGCATTTCTATTGCTTTCATCATAACAGGGTCATTATCGTACCAGCGGTTGCCTTTGCCCTGATATTTTGCAACGGTTTCATAAAGATGCTCTATTACATCAGCTGCAACCTGTTCTTGCAATTTCATTATATAATCAGCTGCTTCGGCTTTAGTTTCATCTGTTTGCAGTTTCAAAAGTTCCAGTGCTTCTTTTAAAACAGGGTCTTTATCATACCAGCGTCTGCCTTCTGTCATTGTTTTATCCTCATTATATATTCTTATTTATGATTATATTAGCTTTTTAGATTTATGTCTAATTTTTAAATATTTTTATATATTAAAAGGTTTAACGGCTCTGTCTAAAATACCCAGACAGTAAGAAATAACTATGCCGTAGTTTGATATTGCAAGACCGGCTTTTTTACATTTCATAATACGTGACAGAACTTCTTTTCTGTTAGTCATACAGGCACCGCAGTGTATAAGCAAAGAGTATTTTTCTAAATCCTGAGGAAAATCGTGTCCGGAATGATACACAAACTCTAACTTTTTGCCTGTTTTTTTAGTTAACAGTTTAGGAATTTTTACTCTTGCAATGTCGTCTTCTATCTGATGATGTGAACAGCTTTCGCAAATAAGAACCGTGTCATTGTCTTTAAGTTTGTCTATGTATTTTGCGCCATCATAAAACTCTTTTAAGTCCCCTTTGAGTCTTGCAAAGAGAATCGAAAAAGAAGTCAATTCAATATTTTCAGGCACATCTTCGGATACGGAAGCAAAAGCCTGAGAATCTGTAATAACAAGTTTAGGACTATTTTTTAGTTCATTTAAGGTTTCTTTTAATTCCGTATCCTGAGTAACAAAGACCTTGCAGCGATTGTCGAGCAAATCTCTTAAGACCTGCACCTGCGGTAAAATCAGTCTGCCTTTGGG
>CALUSA010000049.1 GCA_944323275.1 Candidatus Gastranaerophilales bacterium | reverse complement strand
CACAGGCTTCATACAAATCTTTTGGAACACTCATCAAGGCTGACAGGTATATCATCATATAATATCCGATGCCTTTCCAAACAGTTACAAGTATAACCGAATACAAGGCGACATTAGGGTCTGTAAGCCAGCCTACCGGTGCAATATTAAACAATCCCATTACATAATTCAATATTCCCTGCTGTGCATAGAGCCATTTAAAAGCAATGGCAGCAACAACTATTGAAACTATTACGGGAAGATATATAAGAATTTTGTACAAAGTTATGCCTTTAATTTTCTGGTTAATCATTATTGCAATAATAAGCGGAAAAACAACAAGAAAAGGCACTGCAACAATTAAATATAAAAAAGTATTCCACAAAACTTTATAAAAAACAGGGCTTTTTAACAGTGCTGTATAATTCTCAAGCGAAACGAAAGCAGGATGATAGATATTGGTATTGTAATCATAAAAGCTCAACAAAATAGTTTCAAAAAACGGTATAAAAAAGAACAATACAAGTATCACTGCTGCTGGCAGCAAGAACAAATACGGTACATATTTTTTATAATATTTATACAATTTTTCTCCTTAGTTTACATATTCCGTTTTAAGGCAAGAGCCGTTTTGTGTAACCTCAAATCTTGTACTCAAAGGCGACAACAGCATTGCTCTGTTACCTTTATAATCAATAGACCAAGCACCCAAAAATTTAGGATTTTCGCCTGTTGCTGCATAAGCAAACACAATTATTCTCGAAGGATTCCTTGCATCCCAGCCGACAGGATATATATCCCAGCGCAAATCCTTTAATCGCAGGTCATAATTAGTCCGCCAGTAATAAAGTATCGCATCTCTGACTTCATTAAGTTCTTTCACTTTGCCTGTTTCAAAATCATATACAAACAGGTTTGTTTTCCATAAACCCTCAGGGGTAAAAGAAATTTTTTCTTTAAAAGCAAGTCTTTTGCCGTCTGCAGACCAGTCAACAACTGTTAATGTTTTTTGAATATCAAGGTCAAGCGAATCCATCTCTGTTTTATACAAAACATTACGACCATGGTTTACATGGGCTTCTTCTATTCTTCTTTGGACGCTTTTGCTTTTATCAAGATTAATCAAATACAATTCGCTGCCCGCAGTCCGTGTTGACGGATAATAATACACTGTGGAATACACAAGTTTGTCATATCGTGGTGAAACAACCCCGATTGAATTAATCTTTCTTTTTTTCTTTAAGTCGTTAAGATTAATTTCCACTTTCCCGGGCGGGTCATTGTATTTTACAACCAGCACCGACGGATCAGGCAAATCAACGAGTTTTTCGTCTTTTGCAAATTTGGGTGAAGGGATTTCACGGGCTTTGTCTGCAGACTTATTAACCTCACGATAGTATTCATTCATGGTTTTAGGCATATTGTTTACAGGCTTAGGATGTTTTTCTTTATATGCTTTTGTCCAAAAAAATTTTGAAGCCACATCCCTTTTAAAATCAAAAGCATACGCAGCACCATGCCGGCTTGCACAAAAACAGAAGCAAACGCAAATAAGCAAAAAGCGCAGAAACCATCTGTTCATTTTACACAAGTCCTTCACGCATAGCGGTAACAGCAGCCTGTGTTCTGTCGTCTACGTACAATTTCTGCAGGATACTATGTACGTGAGCCTTTGCAGTAGCACGGGTAATAAACAATTTTTCGGCAATTTCCGGATTAGAAAGCCCGTCTACAATAAGCGCAAGTACTTCCATTTCCCTTTCTGTCAATCCGAACGTATTTTTTCCGACTTTATAATTTATATCATTAGTTGCATTATTTTCGGCTTTTCTGCACTGAATATTTGACAACACGAGTCTAGCAATAGCAGGATCAAGCCAGGCAGTGCCTTCATTTACTGCAATAATGGCAGAAGTAAGCTGTGCCGCCGAAGCTCCCTTCATAATATAACCGTCTGCACCTGCCGCAAGTGCTGCAAATACATCATCCTCGTTATCACGTGAGGTAAAAATTAAAATTTTGGATTTTAAATTTAACTCTTTTATCCTTCTTGTTGCTTCAATACCGTCTATATCGGGAAGCCCGATATCCATAAGAATAACATCAGGCAAAACCTCTTTTGCTTTCAACACTCCGTCAAGTCCGTTTTCAGCCTCTGCCGCCAGAGTTATACCGGCAGTTTGTTCTATGACAAGAGAAACTCCCATTCTTGTCATAGAGTGATCTTCAATTAAAAGAACTTTTATTTCTGCATTTTTATCCATTGGTTTTATACTTTTCCTTTAACATTAAGTGATTTCGGTATCATAAGAGAAAAAACACTACCCTTATTTACTTCGCTTTCAGCCCAGATTTTGCCGTCATGGGCTTCTACTATCTGCCTTGACAAATACAAGCCCAGCCCTGTGCCTGCCGAACGTTTTTTGCTTGTACCTTGAGAAAATCTTTTAAATAATTTTGAAATATCATTTTGAGGAATGCCAATACCGTTATCTTTTACGCTCAAAATCAAATCATCATCTTTGTTTGACGAAATAATTTCTATATGACCGCCTTTAGGTGTATGGTTAAGGGCATTACCGCACAAGTTTAAAAGAACACGCCTCAACTCATTGCGATCAGCATTGATATCACATTCCTGTGCATTATTGTACACGGTTTGTATTGTGATTTCTTTTTTATCTGCAAGAGGCTTAACCTGTGACACACAGTCATCAATAAACTCTTTCAGCGAAAATCTGGTTCTGCACAGATTAAGTTTTCCGGATTCGTACTTATACACTTCAAGCAAGGCGTTAACAAGACCAAGCATATCCTCGTTACTTTTTTTCATTGTATCAAGCAAAGTCTTTTGTCTGTCTGAAATTTCGCCAAGAGAACCGTCCAAAAAGAACTGTAGTGTCTGAATTGCGGCAAGAAGCGGGGTTCTTAAATCATGTGTCAAAGTTGCAATAAAATCATCTCTTAAACGTTCCATTTCCTTTTGCAGGCTGACGTTTCTCACCACACCGACATATCTGATATCATTGCGGTCTTTATCTGAAAGTATAGGCGCAAAATTTATTTCTACCGGAACATTTCTGTCATCTATACAATTTTTTATTGCCGCATCTCTTAACAACACTTCTCTCTGCTCATTTGTGATTTTCTGAATACTGTTGTGCGCAGCTACTATCATATCTTTTAAATTTTTGTTTTTAAGAAGATTTTTATCCAATCCGGTTATATTTTCAAAAGCAGGGTTTACCTGCACTATATCCCCGTCTTTTCCGGTTATAACAATACCGTCGGCACAATAGTTTATTATGGCACTGAGTTTTGTGTTAGACTCGACCAAATCGGCTGTTTTTTGCAATACTATTTCTTCAAGCGAATGAGAATATTTTTCAAGCTGGGCTTTAGCTTCTGACAATTCATCAATTTTTTTATTAAGTTCCGCAATAAGTCCGCTGCGCTCAAGACCGTTTCTGATATTTAAAAGCAAATCCTCATTTTCCCAGGGCTTTTCAATATATTTGTAGATACCAACTTCGTTTATTGCTTTTATGGCATTCTCCTTATCCGCATATCCTGTTAAAAGAATCATGCTTACATCAGGACAAAGTTTTTTAGCCTCACTGAGGAATTCTATGCCGTTCATCTCCGGCATCATAAAATCCGACAGAATTAAATCGGGGGTATTCTCTTTTATATCAGCAAGTGCAAGCTTAGGCGATTCAAAAAAACATACATTATCGAAGCCTTCCAGATTTAAAAGCATTTTTAAAGTAGAAAGCATCATTGCTTCATCATCGACTACAACTATTCTTTTTGAACCGTAACTCTCCATATCGTCTGTTAACCCTGTAAATGATATTATGATACACAAAACTACACAGAAAAAGCAGTATAAAAATACTTATCCCTTTCTTAATAATAAGAATATCTTATATTTAAAGGCAGGACAAATATTTTACAAATGTAAAGCAATGTAATATAATCAGTTAAATTAAATATTCATTAGTCGTCTGTACTGGACAGCACTATCGTATATGCAAAGCCTAAAACAGACAGCAAACGGAGAATTTCTATGAGAGATGAATTACTTTCCATACTGGAAAAAAACAGCAGAATTGATTTTAAAGAACTTGCTGTTTTACTCGGTGTTACAGAAGAACAGGTTCTGAATGAAATATCAAAGCTTGAAAAAGAAAATATAATCTGTGCCTATCACACACTAATTAACTGGGAAAAAACAGATATCGAAAAAGTTTCCGCACTTATCGAAGTTAAAGTCACTCCGCAGAGAGGGCAGGGTTTTGACAGAATAGCCGAAAGAATCTATAACTATCCCGAAGTTAAATCAGTATATTTACTTTCAGGCGGATATGACCTTCTTGTTACGCTGGAAGAAAAAAGTTTAAAAGAAATAGCTGCATTTGTATCTGACAAGCTCTCGACTCTGGACAGTGTTTTGAGTACGGCAACGCATTTTATATTAAAAAAATACAAAGACCATGGCACAATTATAAATGCAACCTCAAAAGATGAAAGAGAGGTTATTACGCCATGAAAAATTTTCTCTCGGATACAGTAACCGGACTTAAACCGTCCGGAATACGCCGTTTTTTTGATATCGTAAGCGAGATGAAAGATGCAATTTCTCTGGGTGTTGGAGAACCTGATTTTGACACACCATGGTTTATAAGAGATGAAGGCATATATTCACTTGAACGTGGACGTACTTTTTATACGTCTAATGCCGGATTAAAAGAATTACGGGAAGAAATTTCAAATTATATAAAAAGAAAACAAGGTATAACATACTGCGCCGACAATGAAATTGTCGTGACTGTCGGCGGTTCCGAGGCGATAGATATAGGATTAAGAGCTGTAATCAATCCTCAAGACGAGGTAATAATACCGCAACCTTCTTATGTTTCATACGAACCGTGCGCCATACTTGCAGGTGCAAAGCCGGTAATAATAAATTTACGTGCGGAAAATGAATTCAGGCTTCAATGCGAGGAACTTTTAAATGCAATAACAGATAAAACCAAAGTGCTTATATTACCATACCCCAACAATCCTACAGGGGCTATCATGGAACGTGATAATCTGGAACAAATAGCACAAATTGTAAAAGAGAAAGATATACTTGTAATGTCTGATGAAATTTATTCAGAACTTACATACAAAGACAAACACGTTTCAATTGCAGCTCTTGAAGGAATGAAAGAGCGGACAATATTAATTAACGGATTTTCCAAAGCTTATGCAATGACAGGCTGGCGATTAGGATACGCCTGCGGACCGGCTGATATTATTGCGCAGATGACCAAAATACATCAATTTGCAATAATGTGTGCACCTACAACAAGCCAGTATGCCGCTGTACAGGCTTTGAAAAAAGGTGATGAAGAAGTTACAAAAATGCGACAATCTTACAACCAACGGCGTCGTTTTTTAATGGAAGCCTTCAAAGAAATGGGGCTGGAATGTTTTGAGCCGTATGGAGCATTTTATGTATTCCCCTGTATAAAAGAATTCAATATGACCTCAGAAGAATTTGCAACGCAACTTTTAATGGAAGAAAAAGTTGCGGTGGTGCCGGGCACTGCTTTTGGTGACTGCGGCGAAGGGTATTTGAGAATTTCTTACGCATATTCTCTTGAAAACCTGAAAATCGCTCTGCAAAGAATTAAAAATTTCGTTGAAAAATTAAAAAGTTAACAAAAAACAGGTACTGATTAAATCAATACCTGTTTTTAAGTACTTAATAAAATAATTTATTTTTGTGCAGGTGCTGCAGTTTCTTGAACAGCAGGAACTTCTGCCGGTTTTGTTGCATCTGCAGGCTCTGCAGGTTTTTCAACAGCTGCATCAGCAGGAGTTTGAACAGTTTCAGCTGCCGGTTTTACATTTGCGTCATCTTCTGCCGGTGCTGCCGCTTCATTTGGTGCTTCATCTGGAGCAATCGGAGCTTTTAATTCCGGATTAAAAGGATGATGAGGTCCTCTCGGTCCTTTATGGAAGCCTTTCATTTCTTCATGATGCTTTTGGCATTCAGGGCAGCCGCAATCACAAGAACACGGGATAAATTTAGCTTTTTCTGCCATCATTTCTTCATGCATTTTTTTAAGTTCAGCTTTTTGTTCTTCAGTTAAAATAGCGTTGAACTTGTCAAAATTTTCTTTTCTTACTTCAATTTCTTGAGAAATTAACTTATCTAATTTTTCCTGTTCTTTTTTAATTTTAGCTCTTGTAGATTTTAAAGATTTTTGTTCATCAGCCTTCATTTCTTCTATTTTAGCTTTTTGTTCAGGCGTAAATTTTAATCTGGCTTCAAATTCGGCTTTCTTAGCTTCTCTCAATTTTGCATGTTCCTCAGGTGACATTGGTTTAAAACATTTTTGGGGATGATGCATTGGAATTTGTTTTTCCTGAACGCAATCACCTTTAGCCGGACATACAGCATTTGCCGGTGCACTGTTGATTGCACAGAAAGTTAAAACAGCTGCAGTTAACATTACAGATGTCAAAATTGTCTTTTTCATAAAATTCTCCTTGTACTGATTCCATTATCATTTTAATTAATTTATTAAGTTTTTTAATATTTTAATTAAAACTACTTATAACCAGTGTAATTATCTTTTTCAAACTGTCAATAGCTCTAAAGTTGTAAATAGCATTACATAAATGTAATACTACAATCTTAAAAAAAGAGATAATAAGTGTAGATAATACACAATTATTAAAAATTTATTCTGCAGAAAAGGAGTATAAAAATTGATTCAGAATAGAAAAATATCAGTTTATCTGGTTGAGGATTATCAATTAATCAGAAAATCATTAAAACTAATGATAAACAAAGCACCTGACATCGAAATTACCGGTGATTTTGAAACAGCTGAAGATTTTTTCGAGGCTTTTGAGCAAACACCATCAGACGTAGTCATAATGGATTTAGGTCTTCCGTTGATGAACGGACTATGTGCCGCCAAAATATTAAAGGAAAAATCTCCGTCTACTAAAATTATAATCTTAACCTCACACGAACGCACTGATGAAGTAGTAGCAGCACTGGCATGCGGAGCAAACGCATATTGTTTAAAAGATGTCGAGGCAGAAGAAATACAAAATATAATAAGAAGTGTTTTTAAAGGCGTAATGTGGATACATCCTAAAGTATCCGAAGCAACAAGACAAAGTGCACCGAAACCTATTTCCACAGACTTTGATAACCTTTACAACAAAATCGGAGCAGACACAAATCTCACAGAGCGAGAATTTGAAGTGCTTAAAAAAATTGTTGACGGTAAGACGAATTCGGAAATAGCACGTGATATGTGCATAAGTACGCATACCGCAAAAGCACATGTCGGCAATATATTGTCTAAATTATCTGTTTCCGACAGGGTAGAAGCTGCAGTGAAAGCAGTCAGAGCAAAAATTGTAGATTAGGAGTTTTTAGTGTTATATAAAAAATCACACAGAAAGTTCCTGTTTTACACAATTTTTCTGCTATTCATAATATGGTTTATCGCAGAACCTGCTGCATCAATTTCAGGAAAAGATATCTGCTTTTTGGTACTAATGTTGCTATTATTACAGGCGTTAATAGAGAAAAAACATTTGTACGCAAAACTTTCAATAAAATACAAAAATCAATCAGAGCTGTTAAATAATCTTTTTTTAAACTGCCCTGATCTTGTATATCGAAAGGATTCAAATCTGCGGTACAAAGACTGCAATCCCGTCATGAGAGCTATGCTTAACCTTGATACCCAAGAAAGCATTTTTAATAAAACGGATTATGACTTTTATCCAAAAGAAACAGCTAAAATCATACGCAACTATGACAGGCAGGTTCTTCAATCAGGTCGCATAGTATCGTACAAAATAGAAAAGAATCAGCCAAACGGAGAAAATAAAATATACGAAACCCTGCTTGCGCCTGTAACCGATAAAAAACATATTACCGGCGTCATCGGCATATTAAGAGATACAACACAATTTGAAGCTTTAAAAGAAAAAATGTTTATACAAAATGCCCAGTTGGAAAGCATTTTAAACAACATGCCTTACATAATTTATATGAAAGATTGTGACGGTAAACTTATATTTGCAAACAAAAATCTCGAAAAAGAAATAGGAATAGCTCAAAATAAACTTTTAGGAGTTAATTTTTGTCAAAAATATTTTAAAGATGAATTCGCAGAATCACAAGAAGAAGACAGAAAAGTTATCAATACTAAAGCAAGTATTGTCTTAGAAAAACAATTAAAATTTTCAGACAAGATGAAAGGCTGGTATCAAATAACAAAATCCCCTATATTCGATCACAAAAATAATGTTGTAGGCATTATTGTCATGATAAAGAATTTCGACAGTGAAAAAGCACTGGAAGCTCGTAAAATTAATCTCGTTTCAACAATCACTCATGACTTAAAAACACCTACAAATGCACAACTCGGAGCTATGAATATTTTACTTGACGGGAGTCTTGGGGAACTGAATAAAGACCAGAAAGAAATGGTTGAACTCAGCAAAAACTCTAATATATATATGAAAAATATGATATCAACAATTCTTTCAGCTTACAAATCAGAAGATGAAAATGACGCAATAACACCTGTTATTTTTAATTTTTACGAACTCGTACACTCAACGGCAAAAGAAATTACAAATCTGGCAATAACAAAACAGCAGAATATAGTTATTTTCTCAAGATTGTTTAATGAAGAAATTCAAGCTGATAAATTGCAAATAAAAAGAGCTGTAATGAATCTGCTTGGTAATGCAATTACTTACGGCTTTGAAAAGACAGATATAATCATAACAATAAATGAACTGGACAATGATGTTATTTTTAATGTAATAAATAAAGGCTATCATATTTCTGATGAAAAACTAAAAGAAATATTTGAAAAATATAAAACAAACGAGAACGCAAAATTTAATAAAGCAAGTACAGGACTCGGCTTATATTTATCAAAAAAAATTATAAAATCACATAATGGCGATATTTATGCAAGGAGTGATACAAACAACACATGTACTTTTGGTTTTAAAATCCCGAGAATTTGCCAAACGGAAAATAAAGCAGAAAAAATTGTTAATTAAAATTTGTTTCTAATATTTTAGTAGCCGAAGTGCACATAAAATGCAATTTTGTAAAGACTTCTGTTATATTATTTCTTATTTCAATTTTAGACGGATGCTCAACTTTTACAGGTAAAAAATATAAATCCATAGGCAGCATTTTATCACCGGCTGGATAAAAATACTCACAATCCAATTTTTTAACCCCGCAAGAATTATAAAATTTTATTCTTCTTAAAGTATTAACGTCTTTCGTATCAGGCTTTTCTACTTCAAAATAGATGCCTTTTACACTGTCAAATTTGTTTTTTACGGCTTCTATAACTTTATGACCGTACCCTTTTGAATAAAATTCAGGCAATACAGCAATGTAGTCAACCCATAAAAACTTTTCGCCTTCAAAAAGAAATACATATCCAACTGTTTCAGAATTGTTTAGTGCAAGATAAAGGTTATAACAATATTCCCTACAGGATAAAAGCATTACAAAATCATCAAACTTTTTTAATTCAGAATCCGGAAACTGTTTGAGCATATAGCTGTTATAAATTTTCTCAAAATCTTCAAGCGTTGCTTTTTGTATATTTATCATAAAAATTTTTAATACCCGCAAAGTAATGTATAATTAAATATTATATAGGGGTAAAAATAAAAAATGAAGACTGACTACTTTATAAAAGTTTTAACAATACCATTTTGGATTATATTATGCGCTACACCTGCATTTTGTGCAAACTCAATGTTTGATAATGACGGTAATTATTCCGGAAACTGGAAGCAAATGACTACTGTATCATCTTCCTCTGGAAACAAAACATACTCAAGCTCTGCGTATTCAACATCAACGTGGTATGCAAACAACAGAAAACAACGGGAAATAAACAATCAAACCCCTTACTCTGCAGCAAATTATACCCAAATGAGTACAACTCCGTTCAGATATAATACTCTTAATTATACAAGAATAAGAAAGGTAAAAGGCGGATACGGCGATTACAACGCAAAATGTTCTGATATCGGCGATGCAAGTTTCTGTTACTAAGCCTATTAAGAAGCATAACGTGGATCTGTAATATAGCCAGTTATTGCACTATGAGCAGCTACAGCCGGAGAAGAAAGATAGATAAAGCCTTTTGTGTTGCCCATTCTTCCCTGAAAATTTCTGTTTTGAGTAGCAAGACAAACCTCACCGTCACCTAAAATTCCGGCATGCACTCCGACACAAGGACCACACCCCGGTGCAAGTATTGATGCACCGGCATCAACAAGGACAGACAATATTCCTTCTTCTATAGCCTGTTTGTAAACGGTTTTAGACGCAGGAACAACAATAAGTCTTACATCAGGATTAACCTGTTTGCCTTTTAAAATTTCGGCTGCAACTCTTAAATCTTCGATACGACCGTTTGTGCAGGTACCGATAAAGACCTGATTTATTTTTACGTCTTTTAAATCCTTAGCAAGCTTTGTATTATCCACAGTATGCGGACAGGATACTGTCGGCTCGAGGGTAGATGCATTTATTTCTATAATTCTTTCATAGACTGCATTATCATCAGGTTTGATTTCGACAAACTTGTCTTCTCTGCCTTTTTCTTTTAAATATTCTTTTGTTTTTTCGTCAGTTACAAACAAACCGGCTTTAGCACCTGCTTCTACAGCCATATTTGCCAATGTAAACCTGTCAGCCATAGTCATATTTTTTATTGTCGACCCGTGAAATTCAAGAGCTTTATACGTTGCACCGTCAGCACCAATCAGACCGATAAGGTGAAGAATAAGGTCTTTGGCATATACTCCTTTTTGAAATTCACCGTTGACAACAATTTTAAATGTTTGCGGAACTTTCATCCAGGTTTTTCCAAAAGCCATTGCAACAGCAATATCAGTAGACCCCATGCCTGTAGCAAATGCACCTAATGCCCCCGAAGTACAGGTGTGAGAATCAGCACCTACGAGTATTTCTCCCGGGTTTACATAAGACTCGACCAATCTTTGATGACAGACGCCGCAACCTGTTTCTGAAAGAATTGCACCTGTTTCTTTTGCAAATTCTCTTAAGACAACATGAGTATTCGAGAGTTCTTTTCTCGGGCTGGGTGAAGCGTGGTCAATAAACAGAATGCAGCGGGACGGATTAGCCGGAGCTTTTTTGCCGAGTTTTTTAAATTCCTGAACCATTAACGGTCCTGTTCCGTCTTGTACTGCAGCTACATCAACTTTTGCAATACAAAGCTCGCCTGCTTTAACTTCATGACCGGCATGCTGTGATAATATTTTTTCTGCTATTGTTTGTCCCATTAGTAACTCCCGTTAGTAACTCTCATTACCTGTATAACATACTTATATTACCACATGACGTCGAACATGGGATATCGGATTTTATTTTTTATTTTTATTTGTTGAGAAAGTTAAGTTTGTAACAAAAATTTTATAATCTGAAATTTTGAAATTTAAATAATTTTTATATTTATATGCAATGAATTAAGAGGTGTGTATATGGGTGATTTTGTTACAATTAACGGTGTAAAAATTGATAAAGCTGATATAAAAAGTTACGGCAGAGATTATGTTGAACTTCAAAACGGTGTCAAAATAAATATATGGAAGAATTTTGACAACGGAAAAGGTGAAGCTTATATAAAAATTGATAAAGAAAATAACAAAACCTTGATAGGCAATTTATTGCTGGGAGATGTTACGGGAACCAATAATGCGGATAATATTGAGTTTGAAAATGTACGTTTTATGGGACACATTGACCTAAAAGACGGTGATGACAGACTTTATGCTAAAGACTCTTTTATTCGCAGTGCTGATGGCGGAAACGGTAACGACACATTGATTTTTGATAACACAAGAACTATTCAGAATGTAAGCGGTGAAAATATTACATATCAAAACAGTTCCAGAGCGCACGGAGTTGTTGAAGGCAATAACGTATTATTTGCCAATGATTCTTCAGGCAACGACAGAAATATCCAAGCTGCATCGGTAAGGTATAAAAACAGATTTGGTAACTAAATTTTTTCTTCAGGTGTTTTCAACATTTTTTCAAAATAGTCCAGTCTGTCAATCAGGTTATTATCTGTGTTGTAATCGCCGTTGAGTTCATTAACGATTTTGGATATAACCGGACGCTTGAGTTCTTCCGGCATGTTTAATGCAACATTATTAACATTTGCATCACCCGGCTGCCATTCAAGAGCTTTATAATAATCCTTCTGATAATTCTTTTTTAGCCTTAGTTTCCAGTTATCAGGATTTTGTGTACCTGCATAATTGTATGCTTTGTCTAATCCGAAAAAGTCCATAAAAGTAAGCTGTAGTTTTTCAGCATATCTGAACATCTCTGCAAATTTTAGTTTTACACGGAGTCTTCTGTCCCATTTTAGCTGATCCATTATCTGCCCACGTTCGTGTGTGGATTTGTCAGGGTACAGACTGCCTACTATATAATTTTCCTCATAGATACCGTTTGGACAATTTTTTTGTTTATAAAAATTGTCATCACAGACTTTTGCAAACGGTCCGTGGTCGTGGCATCCTAAAATAACAGTATCGTTTTTGTGCCTCGGGTCTGCAAGGCGTTTTTGTATCTGCCATTCGTAAGCTGAGGTAATCTCAGGCAAATAATGACCGTCACGGTTTTTGTCAAAAACTTCTCGGAATTTTTGAGTATCACAGCCAAGTGTTTCCCATGCCATATCTTCCGGATTCACACCTTTTTCTTTAAACAACGGGAGCAGAATTTCATCAATAATTTTTGCGTAATCTCCGTCCGGATCAATATCAGGCATATTGGCAATATCTTTATTAATTAAATCCGTAATATGTCTGTCCCAGCCTTTATCATAGCTAAATACATTTTGTTTATGCATCATGCTGATATTTGCACCGTGAGCATTTTTATATATAACGTGTTCAGGCACATTCGGATCTTCCCACGGATATCGCCCTATTTTGACATCCACCCGATTTTTGTCGTAAATCCACGGGTCAACTATACCTATAACGTGGTCAATTCTTATATTTTCATAGGTATCTAAAAGTTTTTCAAATTTCTGGCGTATAAGTTTTCCTGCAACGCCGAGTCCTGTAATATTTCCGTTGTCGTCTTTTATAAAGAGTTTTTTAGGGTCAACTACAGGTATATCCCATGTCTGATTGTTCCCCCAGGCAGAGCCGTTACCTATAGCACATCCTTCACCGCCGTATGGCGTACCGACCCTGTGCCCCGGCAAAAAGGCGTCTTTGTTAGAGTAGTAGTCCATCATGTGAAACCCGATAATAGCATCCGTGCTGTATGGCAATTTACCGTTTTCTTTCTGAAATTCGTGTTCTTGTTTATCAATGATGAACTGTTTAAATTTATAAATATCAAGGTCTTTTTTATATTTTCGATTAAGGTTTGAATAATACTCAACTGCTTCATCATGGAACGGAGAGTCAGCATCTTCTTTATAATCAAAAAGGTTGCGGCACATGTCAGGCCATTCAAAAAAGTTATCATCCATCCGTAGAAGATTACGCAACAGAATAAAGACTGAATCTTTTTCCAGCCAGCTGTTTTGTTCTTGTTTAAATTTAACAAACTCTTTGTTTAACCGTAAAGCATCTTCATTGCCTGCTTTGACTTTTTTTACAAAGTTGTTATAGGCTTTGTCATATAACTTGTCGACCACGTAAAAAGCTTTATTAAAGTTAGTTTTATCAGAGTTATCTTCATATTTCGCATTTTTATCAACTTTGCGAATTTCCTGAACAATATCATTCTGTCTGTTATTTACGGTCAACAGGTTTGCATACTCTTTTGTTGCAAGCTTTTCCATATCAGTATAAAGATAATTTTTTGAATTAATAGAGGACTGGTAAGGAGAAAGCTTTGTCAAACCTGGTGGACCAAGCTGGATTGAATCAAAACCATGAAATTTAAGAAATTTGTTAAGCTCAAGTGCCTTTGAATTTATATGTGAACCGATAAAAAGGTCATTATCTTTAACAGGGAAAGAAGACTGATGTAAAATCAGTGCAAGATTTTTTATACCAAGAAGCTCTTTTGCATCAGCAATGGCTTTAGGATATTCTTCAACTTCAGAGTTGCCGTTCCACGGAACTTTTACATCTTCTCTGGGAGCTCTCTTAAAGGAAGGTATTGTATAATAGGTGTTGGTTAAACTTTGAATTTTCATAAAATTATTTTCTTCCAGACTTTTATTAATTAAACCCCTAAACGGGTTTTTAGGAAAGTTTATAACAGAATCGTTACAAATTTAAAATTTATTTTTAAAATTAATACTGGAAATTTTAAATTGTTCTGGTAGAATAAACGTACAACATTTTAATGTGCTTATTGAAATTTGAAAATTTATTTAGCCGATGTGATGACTGACCGTAGCGAAGCAGAGATGACTTTCAAATTAAAAGTCTACCAAGTTCATCACAGAGCAAAAAACTTTTGATAATTGAATAATTTGTACGCCGATGTGATGACTGACCGCAGCGAAGCGGAGATGACTTT
>CALUSA010000048.1 GCA_944323275.1 Candidatus Gastranaerophilales bacterium | reverse complement strand
TTTTTATGTAAAGATTTTTATAAGATGGTAGTTTGCTGTCTGATATCAATTGTCACACAATTTTAAACTCATTGTCATCAGATAATAAAGTTTAAAAAATCCGTACAACAGACGGAAGGACAGATTGTAAAACGTAGTAGAAATATAAATAAAAAGGAAAAACAAAATGCCTAGACAAGTCCCATTAGAAAAAGTTAGAAACTTCGGGATTGCTGCACACATCGACGCAGGTAAAACAACTACAACAGAACGTATCTTGTTTTACACAGGTAAAACTCACAAAATCGGTGAAGTTCATGACGGTGCTGCAGTTACCGACTTTATGGATCAGGAAAGAGAACGTGGTATCACTATCCAATCAGCTGCTGTTACAGCTATGTGGAAAGGTCACCAGTTAAATATTATCGACACCCCCGGTCACGTTGACTTTACTATCGAAGTAGAACGTTCATTACGTGTATTAGACGGTGTAGTTGCAGTCTTTTGTGCTGTAGGCGGTGTTCAATCACAGTCAGAAACAGTATGGCGTCAGGCTAACAGATACGAAGTTCCGAGAATGGTATTTGTTAACAAAATGGACAGAACAGGTGCAAACTTCTATCGTGTAGTTGACCAGTTGAGAAACAGATTGAACGCTAATGCTCATCCTATCCAGCTGCCTATCGGTGCGGAAGATAAATTTACAGGTTTGATTGACCTTTTGACAATGAAAGCTGAAATTTATACAAACGACCTCGGTACAGATATCAGAGAAGAAGAAATTCCTGCTGATATGTTAGACAAAGCTAAAGAATACCATGCAGCTTTAGTGGAAGCTATTTCCGAGTTTGATGATGACTTGATGATGAAGTTCTTAGAAGGTGAAGAACCTACTGTAGAAGAACTTAAAAAAGTACTTAGAAAAGCAACTTGCGAAAATAAAATCGTTCCGGTTTGCTGCGGTACTGCTTTCAAAAACAAAGGCGTTCAGCTGCTGTTAGACAACGTTGTTAACTATCTTCCTTCTCCGGTCGACGTTAAAGCTATCGAAGGCGAACTCGAAGACGGTACAAAAGTTGAAAGACACTCATCAGAAGCAGAACCTTTCTCTGCTCTTGCCTTCAAAGTTATGACTGACCCGTACGTAGGTCGTTTAACATTCTTACGTATATATTCAGGTAAAATGACAGCAGGGTCTTATGTTCTTAACGCTACAAACGGCAAAAAAGAACGTATTTCAAGACTTGTACAAATGTATGCCGATCAAAGAAACGAAATTCAGGAAGTTTACGCCGGCGACATTTGCGCTGCTGTAGGTTTGAAAGACACTACAACAGGTGATACACTGTGCGATGAAAAAGCACCTATCATCTTAGAAAAAATGTCCTTCCCTGAACCTGTAATTTCTGTAGCTATTGAACCTAAAACAAAAGCTGACCAGGATAAAATGGGTATTGCTCTGCAAAAATTGGCAGAAGAAGATCCGTCTTTCCGTGTTAAATCAGATACAGAAACAGGTCAGACAATCATCTCCGGTATGGGTGAGTTACACTTAGACATCATCGTAGACAGACTGTTAAGAGAATTCAAAGTTGACGCTAACGTTGGTAAACCTCAGGTTGCTTACCGTGAAACTATTAGAGGCAATGCTGATCAGGATTCTAAATTCATCAGACAATCCGGCGGTAAAGGTCAATACGGTCACGTTAAAATCCAGATTGAACCTGCCGAAGAAAATGCCGGCTTTGTATTTGAAAACAAAATCGTCGGCGGTGCTATTCCTAAAGAATACATTGAACCAGCCAGAAAAGGTATGGAAGAAGCTCTTGAAGGCGGTATCTTAGCAGGATTCCCGATGATTGATGTTAAAGTTACATTGTACGACGGTTCATACCACGAAGTCGACTCATCAGAAATGGCATTCAAAATTGCCGGTTCTATGGCTATCAAAGAAGGTTGTAAGAAAGCTAAACCTTGCATCTTAGAACCTATGATGAAAGTAGAAATTGAAGTACCTGAAGAAAATACAGGTGATATCGTTGGTGATATCGCTTCCAGGAGAGGTCGTATTGAAGGTATGGAAATTATCGAAGGTACAGGAATCCAAAAAATCAGAGCAATGGTTCCGCTCGCTGAAATGTTCGGTTATGCAACTGATATCCGTTCAAAAACTCAGGGTCGTGGTACCTTCTCTATGGAATTTGCTAAATATGAACAGGTTCCTGCTAACGTAGAAAAAGAAATTATCGAAAAATCAGGTGCTACTGCTTAGTTTTTAGATAATTTTATAAATTTAAAACCGGCACTTATTTTGAGTGCCGGTTTTTTTACTGCTTTTTGTTATTTTTTGTGAGATGTTAAGCGGTAAGGATTTTAACTGTTGCCGAAGGATAATAAATATAACAGCCGTTAACCCTGATTTCACTAACTTGCACGGATTAGATTTTTGAAGTTTTCTTTAATAAAAAAACGGATTATATAAACCCGTTTTTGATTGTTAATAAATAATTTTTTGAATATTTAGTAGTTTATAATACTCTGTACAAACTCAGGGTCATAGTGATTTACAAAGATGCTTTCGCCTTTGTCTAAGGCTCTTAATGTATTCATATCATCATCAGAGAGTTCAAAATCAAATATTTCAAAGTTTTCTTTCATTCGTTCTTTGTGTGTAGATTTTGGAATAATAATGACATTTTCCTGAGTTAAAAATCTCAGTGCAACCTGCGCTGCGGTTTTATTGTATTTATCTCCGATTGATTTTAAAACTTCGTTGTTAAAGAAATTATTTTCGCCTCTTGCCATAGGACTCCACGACATAAGCTGCGTATTGTATTTATCCATATATTTGCGCATAGTTTTTTCCTGCTGGAATACGTGTGTTTCCATCTGGTTAACCATCGGCTTAATTTCAACAAAATTACACAAATCAACAAATCTGTCAGGGAAAAAGTTGCTGACGCCTATTGCTCTTGTCTTGCCGTCTTTATAGGCTTTTTCCATTGCTCGATATGTTCCGTAATAATCGCCGAATGGCTGGTGGATTAAGAGTAAATCTACATAATCCGTTTGTAATTTTTTTAGAGATTCATCAATAGATTTTGCTGCTTTTTCTTCTCCGGAATTTGTTATCCAAACTTTGGTTACTAAGAAAAAATCATCTCTTTTTATTCCTGATTTTTTGATGGCAGCACCGACACCTTCTTCGTTGTAATAAGCCTGTGCCGTATCAATCATTCTGTAACCGACATCAATAGCGTCAGTTACGCATCTTTCGCATTCTTTCGGGTCAACAAGAAATACCCCGTAGCCTAAAATCGGCATTTCAACACCATTATTTAATTTTATTTTCTGCATATTTATTCTCCTTTTGTTGGGTACTTAATTTTATTGGTATTGATAATATTTATTATGTAAGAAAGCATTTAATCTTTCTGTTATATCAAAAATTATCACGGCTTACAATGTAAGCCGTAATGTTGTCAGTATGTCAACTGACATATTTTGCAACTTTAATCAATACTGCGTAAGCAGTGTCAGCGGTTATGCCGCAGGAGTTTGATTACAGACACTTTGCATTTACGCACAAAATTTTCGTTAAGCGAAGCGGTTAGAAAATTTTGAAGATAAATGCATTAGAGTCTGTTTTGATAAGCGAGTTTTTCTTTTTTGGTTCGTTTTTTCTTTTTGCCTCGCAAACAAAAAGAAAAAATGAACATAAGATAAAAATAAAAACAAAGATTTTGGTTTTATTTTCCACCCATTCTTTGAAGCAAAGAACGGGTGGAGCCCAAGAAACTCCCGAGCTGCTGTTACATTCATACAGAAAGTAACACAAACCAGTGCTCGGCAACTCGGCACGTAAAAATTGCTAAAGTACAAGGATTAATTTGATTCAAATAATTTCCCGTGCCTCAAACAAACCTCGCTTGTCGTCGTTTGCGTAACTTTCTGTAATTCATTCCACAAAGCTCGGATTTGTTGCGGTATAAGCAAACCATATGAAAAGTCGCTGACACTGCTTACGCAGTTTAGGTTGAATCTATTGGTAAAATAATTTGTGTCTTGGATTATTGACGTTCACAAGTTTGTTAGTTTGTGGCACGGAAAAGCTTCGTTTTTCACTTTGCCTACCTCCATTCAAAACGTGCTACAGACACCTTTTGAATGGAGTCCTTACTTCATTAACTTTGTTCACATGGCTGTTCGCTCACTTCGTTCGACTCCACAGCCGCACAAAATCCGCTACATAATAAATATTATCAATGTACGATTGCTTAATAAATTAACCTTAAAATTTTTCATCACTTATGCCTTCTTTAATAGGCACTATAAAGATATGTCGTATCATATTATTCTCCTTTTAAAATACATTTTGCCATTTTTACACCCGCCTCATAAGCCTTTTGTAAATCTTTAGGGAATTGATCTTCTTTTTGTTTTAATTTTTTATTTTTATCAAATGTTTCGACAACATATTTATCATAATCGCTGAATTGATATGTATCATAAGCAAAAATTCTCTCAGGTTTTGTAAATACCGTTTCTATCATAAACTCCGTTCTGTTGAACATATCAGGATACATTTGATTAGCAAGTTCTTCCGTAACATTCATGGTATAAATCATTGCTGTTTTAAGCCTTTTGGGGGCAATTGAAGGATAGCCCTGCTTGTATTCAAAAAACGGAAACGTAAGACGCTCAATAAAACATCTCATCATGCCTGTTACATCACCGCAGTATATTGGACTTGCAAGAACAATCCCGTCTGCTTGTGATATTTTATCTAATAATGGAGTTAATTCATCCGGATATGCACATCTGCCAAAGTTTTTCCCATCTTTTAATTTACACGAAAAACAGCTATGGCAGCCTTTAAAATCAAGGTCATAAAGATGAACAATTTCAACATCTGCGTCATTATCTTTTGCTCCTTTAGCAAAACTTTCGCACATTTGAGCCGTATTCCATTGCTTTCTCGGCGAGCCGTTTATCACATATATTTTTTTATTTGTCATCAATAATTTCTCCTTTGTATTCTATCGCCTTAACCGTTCCGAGCTTGTGAATATCTTCATCAGTTCTATTTCCGTAGATTGTGATTTTGTTCAATTCTTTTTCAATGTTGTTAAATTCTTCATCTGTGAGGATAATATCTGCTGCACCAAGGTTTTCTATTACCCTTTCGTCCTTTCTCATTCCCGGAATCGGTACAACATGAGGGTATTTATGAAGCATCCACGCTAAAGAAATTTGGGCTGGAGTAATCCCTTTTTTATTTGCGACTTCATGTAATAAATCCAATAGAGGCTGGTTCTTTTCGACATTTTCAGGTGCAAATCTTGTGATTACACGTCTTACATCATCGCCTTTGTATTGAGTGTTTTTGTTGTATTTGCCGCTTAAAAATCCGCTCGCCATCGGGGAAAATGCAACAAAACCGATATTTAACTCTTTGCACAGCGGGATTACATCTTTTTCAAACATTCGCTCCATCATTGAGTATTCGCTTTGAATAGCTGTTAAGGGAGTAACTGCGTGGGCTTTTTTAATCTGTTCGGGAGTGGATTGAGATTGTCCCCACGCACGGATTTTGCCTTCTTTAATAAATTCACCCATCCATTGTGCCACTTCTTCCACATTAGAATCTAAAGGCACTCTGTGTTCATAATAAATATCTATGTAATCTGTCTGCAATCTTTTCAGTGAATCATTTAGAGCGTTAGTAATTCCTTTTTTGCTTAATTTACCTTCTGGAATTTCCTGCCCGGGCTGGAATACAGGAACAAATTTTGTTGTAAGTATAATTTTATCTCTGAAAGGCTTAACGGCTTTGCCGACAAGGATTTCATTTGTAAAAGGTCCGTAGGCTTCTGCCGTATCAAAAAGTGTACAGCCTAAATCATAAGCTTTATGCATAAGTCTTATGGATTCTTCTTCTGTAGGGATTGCGCCGTAACCGTGGGAAAACCCCATACAGCCAATACCAACAGCAGATACTTCGATATCTCTAAGTTTTCTGTATTTCATATTTAATTCTCCTTTATTTCAGATAAGGCTTAAATATAGCCGTGAGTTGAACATCGCAAAATCTGTCTGTCCAGTCTAACGGTTCAAATTTTCCGTCTGACATGCACCAGCAAAGCATCATTCCGTAAAGTTCGCTGATTATAATATGGGTTAACAACTCAATAGGAGCATCTTCTTTAAGTTCCTTTGAGTTTTTCAGAATACTTTCAAGCATTTCGTAATCATAGAACCACTTTTGGCTATCCATTGTTTCAGGTACATTATTAGGGTCAATTACATTTCTTATCCATTCACGACAGACATGAATCCCGCAGTATTCAACCTGCTCCATAAAACGGTGAAAATATTTTGTAAGTTTTTCAAATAATGCTGCATTTTCCATTGCGGCAATTTCATCGACAATTTCACCAAAAGGTGTGCGGCTTATTTCTAAAACAATATCTTCTTTCTTTTTAAAATATGTATAAAAAGTTCCCTTGGCTACACCTGCAGCTTTTGTAATGTCTTCAACATTTATTGCGTCAAAGCCTTTTTCTTTAATCAAATCAAGTGCTGTTGCAATAAGTTTTCTTTTGGTTTTTTGAGCCGAAAGTTGTCTTTTGTTCATACAACGCTCCTTTAATTTTTAGGATACATTGTACAGTATAGCTCTTTATTGACTTAAAGTCAATGACTTTGGGTCAATAAAATCATTGCGCAGAAAATTTGTCTTGCAGTCTTTCTAAAAACAGCTTCGCAGCAGGCGAAAACATCTGGTGTTTTTTCCAAACAATGTCAAGACCTGACTCCAGCTTGGGATAAAGCGGCACAAAACGCAGATTTGTAATATCTGTTGTATTTACAAGTTTATCGAGCGTAATCGCATATCCGATACCTGCCTCAACCATTATTGCTGCGTTATACACAAGGTTGTAGGTTGCGGCAATATTCAGATGCTCAAATTCTTCACCGAACCAGTCTAAAAAACCGCTTTGTGCGGAATATTTTTTAGACATCTGGCGTGACGCAATTAAAGGAACATTAACAAGGTCTTTTAATTCCGCTTTGTTTTTTTGTGCCAGAGGGCTGTTTTTCTTCGTAATAACACCCCAGACATCTTTATCCGGCAGTGGTAAATTGTCGTATTTAGACAAATCTATAGGCTGAATCAGCACCCCGAAATCCAAAAGTCCTTTGTCTAATTTTTCGGTAACATCTTCTGCATTTCCGCTGAATATATGGAATTTTATTTCCGGATAATCGTCCTGCAATTCTTTCATCACCTGTGCAACATATTTCATAGAGTCTGTTTCACCGCAGCCTATGTATATATCGCCGCATACTGTATCTTTTATTGATTGGAATTCTGCCTCTGTTTTTTCGACCATATCAACAATTTCTTCCGCTCTTTTGCGAAGTATCATCCCTTCCGGAGTAAGAGAAACTTTGTATTTTCCCCTTATGAAAAGTTTTTGTCCGAGTTCTTTTTCTAAATCCTGCAGCTGTCTTGAAAGAGTCGGCTGTGTAAGGTGTAAAGAGTTTGCTGCCGCAGTTATGCTGCCTTCACGAGCGACTGTTAAAAAATATCTTAAGACTCTAAACTCCATTTGCTTTATTCCTTTTTAACACTTAATTTTTACACGGTCACAGGTTAAAACCTGTCGTTAATCTCAACTCTGCACAAAGGTTCGTCGGTTGTTTTTTTTAGTGCACAGGGTTTGTCGTAACCGGGGCTTTGCGGGCTAAAAGATTTTATCTCAAGAGCTGTACCCTGATGCTGTCTTAACAGGGAATCTCTTATGGAAAATTCATCATAAAAGGGATATTCTTTTCCGTTAAACGCAGCTGTCTGTGCATCGTAATAAGTTCTTGATTGCGAGGAAATAGGGGTATTATAAAGCGGATACTGAACATAAGCTGACAAATAGCGCATATCCGTTGTCGGATAACCTGCAGGCATAACAGTTCCACGGGTGGTAACAATAAACGGAACAATATCAATAACGCCTTTTTTATTGATAAACGCACTGTTAGGACGTTTTTTCCCGTTTAAGTCAACCCAGACAATAAAATATCGTACGGTAACTTTCCTGTCTTTGGCTACTGCATTTGGAACTTTCACGCTTTGAAGCGGTGAAATATAAAATCTCATTGAGTTAGCAGCAACAAAGGCTGTGTTTTCATAGTTAAAAGTGTTGCTTGTTATGAATTCAGGAACTGTTTTAAAATTTTCTCCGCAGTTGTATAAAACAGTATTTATATAGCCTTCATCTCCTGCCTGAGATGGGTCTGCGGCAATAAGTCTGCATAGCTGCTGTGCACTTTTATACGGATCCGGCTTGCCGTCTGCACCGGGGAATATTCCGTTTTCTTCCCGTAATTTTTCATAAGAATTATAAATGGCATCATCTAATGAGGTATAAACTCTTGAATATGCAAGAGGCACCGCTTTATATGAAGGATTAACGGTTTTGTAAAGCAGCATTATGATTAAAGCAGCAATAGCCACAACTATCATTATTTCAGCAAGGGTATATGCTCTGTATTTCATATTAATTCCTTAATTTGTTTATATAATCTTCGTAAGTATCTAATTCTGTTATATTATGCAGGTTAAGAGTGTTTTTATCTGCATTTAAAACCGTTTTATTGTCTTTTATTGCGTAAACAGGAATATTTTTTGCCTGAGCTTCCAGTACAACAACCGAGCCCAGTGCATTATACGGTACAATAACAGAATGAATATTCTCAGATGTTATCAAGTTATTGTTTTTTAAAGAAGGTTTTTCTTTGATATCAACAAGCAACGGTGCATTTTTTAACCCGAATAAAAGACAGGGTAAAAACGTAGGTGTGATATATTCCGCACTGACTTTTGCACTTACAATTCTGTCTGTTATTGAAACATCTTCAAAAGCAGGAGCGTGTACGCACGGACATTTAAGATTTTTGGTAATGTAATGTGATATAACCGCCTCTACTCCGCCTACAATATCCACACCGCTGCCGTTTTCATATTCATCTTCCGGCGGTTCGTCAAATGCACAAACAACAGCAAGGGCATCTGCACCATTTTGTAAAAGTTTTTTTCCTGCTTCCAATAGTGTTTGAGGATTGTTTACCCTGCCTGATGAGGCACCGTTTGCCGTTGAAAAAAATTCAACCCCGCAGGCTTCTTCTGTTATTTCATAACCTATAATTTCTGTACCGTAGACTGTTTTAACGGCGTTAATCGTATTTATATGTATGTTTAAAACATTTTTGCTTATTTTTTTATCAAAAATTACGCCGATTTTATTATTTTTCGATGGTTTTAAGGCTATATTACCTTTCATTAATTCGTCTATAGCAAATCCTTCAACATAATACATGTTCTCTGTGATACCGGAAAATACAGCGGCATTCACGATATTCGGGTTTACAATGAGCGGTATATGCTGCGAAATTTTTTGCGCATAAAGGCTTGCATCACCGGCATACCCCCCTATGGAAGCACCTATGCCTGTCGGTACAATCATTATAGCCGTTTGTTTATTATTTGATTGGGTCATATTACAATTCAATACTTTCTCCTGGCTGTAGCACCGTACATTTTATCCCTTTAGCTTCAACTTTTGTTTTAAATAAAGAAACATCAGTTTTTATTAAATCAAATGTGTTGTAATGCATTGGTATAACCTGTTTTACTCCTAACCATACGGCAGCTGTCAGAGCATCCTCTATATCCATTGTAAAAGTTGACCCGATAGGCAAAAGAGCTATATCAGGTTTGTAAATTTCTCCTGCTGTTTTCATTTCGGAGTTTAAGCAGGTATCACCGGCATGATAGATTTTAACCCCGTTAATTTCAAACAATATTGCCGCAGGCATACCTGCATAATGTCCTTCAGGTGTTGCGCTGCTGTGAAAAGCCGGTAAAAATTTTGCACTCCCCCACGGATAGCTTATTTTGCCGCCCATGTTTATGCCCTGTGCTGCAGCCCCTTTAGCTGCACAGTAATTTGCCAGTTCAAAAATTGCACAAACAGGTGCATTAAAAGCTTTTGATAACGGTATTGCATCGCCAAGGTGGTCGGAGTGTCCATGGGTTAAAAATATATTTGTAACTTTGCTGTTTTTCAAATCAAAAACAGATTTCGGGTTGCCTGAGATAAACGGGTCTGTTAATATGCCGTATTCTCCGGTATTGATAAAAAATGCACTGTGTCCGATATATTGTAATATTGTCATAAGTATTTACTCCTAAAACTTTTATAGAAATTATATTTGTATTATACCAACAATCTTTAATTTTATATAAATAAGTTGTTGGCAAAAGTATTTAACTTGCTTATAATTAATATTAAATACGGATAATTGGTTATGGAAAAGATTGAGGTAGAAGAATTAGTAAAATTTAAAATGCTCCCCTTTGATTTGTACAATGACAACGGGGAAAAACTTGTTAATGCAGGAGAAATTCTGACCTCAGGAAAACTTTTGCAAATCAGTCAGTATGAAAATTTATACAAAGACTTACCAAAACAACAGAGTTCTTCTAAAAAAAATACAAAAAAAATTGAACCTGATATTACAAACGAACCTGATTCCTTTGAACCGGCGCATCCTAAAGAAATTATTTTTGATAAAACTGTCAACAGAAAATCAAAAATAAAGGCACAGGCACAGGTTGATATGAAATCTTATTATGCAACAACCATGTTTGCCCTTAATGAGGATGCAAAACAGGATGCAATACAAATGATAGGTGAAATTAAGGACAAAATTATTGATGATGTCCATGCTATACTGCCTGACGTAAAATATTGTTCGCAGTTGAAGCTTCTGGGTAATTATCAGGATTGCCACTCGTTGAATACCGCAATACTTGCTACAGCTCTCGGGTACAAACTTAACCTTGACGAGGATTATCTTGAAAAAATTACAAAAGCGGCATTATTGCACGATATAGGTATGACAAAACTGCCTAAGGAAATTCTTGAAAAAACAGTGCTTTCCCAGCAGGATACAAAAATTTTTCAAACTCATACACAGATAGGGTACAAAATACTTAAACATGATATGAAAATGCCCGAGGATATCTGTCTTGTTGCACTGGAACACCATGAAAATAATGACGGTTCAGGTTATCCGTTCAAGCTTTCGGGTGAACAAATCAGTGAAATGGCACGCATTGTCGGTATGTGCAGCTTTTTTGATGATTTGACCTCTAACAGAACGCCGACCAGAATTAAAAATACTAAAGATGCTCTGCGGGTAATGCTGGAGGTCGGTTCCCGGAAATTCACCCCGCAGCTTTTGTATCAGTTCGTTAATATGTACAATTACAACGACCTTGAGTCTTATGATGAGATGGCACAGTAATGGGTAATACAAGGGTAAAAGTTATCGGTGCAGGTCTTGCCGGAAGCGAAGCAGCATTACAACTGGCAAAATACGGGTTTGAGGTCGATTTATATGAGATGCGTCCTTTAAAAACAACCGGTGCACACACTACGGATAAACCGGCTGAATTTGTTTGCAGCAATAGTATGGGGTCTTTAGATGCGACAAATGCAAGCGGTCTTTTAAAACACGAGATGTCTGCACTGGGGTCGTTTCTTATAAATATTGCAAAAGAATCGCAGGTTCCGGCAGGTAATGCTCTTGCTATTGACAGAACGGTGTTTTCACAAAAAGTTGAAAATTTGATTAATGAAAACGGTAAAATAAATCTGATAAGAGAAGAAATTGTAAAAATTCCTGAAGATTCACCCGTAATTGTTGCCTCTGGTCCTTTAACTTCAGAGGCTCTTGCTGATAACATAAAAGAGTTTACAGGGGCTGAGCACTTACACTTTTTTGATGCAATAGCACCTGTTGTGGAAAAAGATTCAATTAATTTTGACAAAGCGTTTTATGCAAGCCGCTACGATAAAGGCGAGGCGTCTTATATAAATTGTCCTATGAACAAACAGGAGTATGAAAAATTTTATGACATATTGATTAATGCTCCTAAAATAGAACTTAAAGAATTTGAAAAAGATGCAAAGTTTTTTGAATCTTGTCTGCCGGTAGAGGTTTTGGCTTCACGAGGAGTAGACACCTTAAGATACGGTCCTATGAAGCCTGTCGGGCTTGTGGATAAAAGAACAGGAATCGAGAACTATGCTGTAGTCCAATTACGGCAGGATAATACTGCTGCCACAATGTACAACCTTGTCGGTTTCCAGACAAATTTAAAATGGGGTGCGCAAAAAGAATTGTTACACGCAATCCCGGGGCTGGAAAATGCAAATATATTGCGCTACGGAGTTATGCACAGAAACACCTTTATAAACAGCCCCATTCTTTTAGAACCTACTTTGCAATGTAAAAAACGAAAAGATTTATTCTTTGCGGGACAAATTACAGGTACCGAAGGCTATACTGAATCAATAGCTACAGGCATGTTAGCCGGTATAAATACCGCACGTTTTCTTAAAGGGCAAAAACAGCTTGTTCTGCCGGATATAACAATGCTAGGTGCTTTAATGAAATATATAACTACATGTGAGCCAAAACATTTTCAACCTGTGAATTCCAACTGGGGAATAGTTGCGCCGCTTGAAGCCGACAAAAAAATCAAAAAGAATAAAAAACTTAAAAACGAAATGCTTTCTCAACGGTCATTTGACTATCTGAAAACATTTGTATTTTAGGATATTCTGTAATTATGCCTGATATGTATTTTTAAGTATGTAATATAAGTATTTGCTATTTTGGGATAATGGTAAATAATGAAAAATATGCAGGCGAAATTATCCTGACAAACTGCAATGACAAATTTTTTTAAACCTTTAAGATACCGGTTATAATTATTTATTAATCCGGCAGCTTAGACAGGTATCTGAAGTAAATTGTGTTAACACATTATCCCTAATTTTTCAGCTTTCTTGCTGTTATTAAAAAGGAGAAATAATAAAATGGAAATATTAAAAGTAGTTACCCCGAGAGGGCTTGAACTAAAAGGTGCAATATTCGGTGACTGTACCAATGATACAGTGCTTATTATGCTAACGGGAATATGTTCAAATATATTTCAAAATGAACTTTTGTATTCTACAGGCAAGTTGCTGGAAGCAAACGGCATAACCTGTATAATTGCTCATGCTCACGATTCTTTTTCGTGCTTTGCGTACAGTGATTTTTCAACAGGCAAACAAAGACATGCCGGAACCTTTAACGATGATTTTAATATGGTTTACGAAGATGTGGAAAGCTATGTTAAATATGCGAAAGAAGAAATGGGGTTTAAAAATATAATACTTGCAGGTCATTCGCTCGGGTCAAACAAAATTATACATTATCTGGGCAATACGCCTGATGACATTGTGGATTATTTTATTGTGTCTTCACCGGTTGATATTATGCACTGGTGGAAGGTTATGCCAAACATTGACATTTGTTTTGAAACGGCAAAAAGTTGGGTTGAATCAGGCAGAGGTGATGATATTTTGCCGTTTATGTTCGGTGGATTTTCGCCTATGACCGCAAAAACTGTCCTTGGCTTTTATAATGCAGACAATCTTAAAAATTGTCCTGTTTTAAGCGGTGATGGTGAAACTGATTCTTTGTATAACATAAAATGCGAAGGTTCATTTGTAATAGGTTCCAAAGATTCTGTTACCGGTGGCAGCCCAAAAGGTTTTATGGAAACTTTAAACTCGTGGACACGTTACCCTGAACACAATCAGGTTATAGAGGTAGAGAACGCTTCGCACATTTTTTACGGCAAACACAAAGAATATGCCAATGTAATACTTGATTGCATACAAAATCATTGCTGCCTTGCATTTGTTTAAATATGCTTTTTGTCTATAAATGCATATACAATATAAGTATTTGCTATTTTTAGAAAACAGGTAATAATAAAAATATAGGCGGAAAAACCGTCTGTTTATTTCCGACTTTTATTCAAATATAAGAGGAGATATCTATGATGGAAACAGTTCCTAAAATAGCTCCGTACAGTGAAAATGACAGTGGATATAAAAATATAGTATCCGGTCGTACTTTTGATGAAGAAAGGTCACTTTACAACGTAAAAGATACAAAAGTTTTAAACTGTACTTTTGCAGGGGCGGCTGACGGTGAATCCGTACTTAAAGAAGGCAGGAATTACCTTGTTGAGAACTGTTCTTTTTCGTTGAGATATCCTATGTGGCATGCTCGTAATTTTGTGCTCTTGAATTCTCAAATGGATGAAAAAACACGTGCTCCTTTGTGGTATTGCATTGACGGGAAAATATACAATTGTATTATAGACGGTATAAAGTGTCTGAGGGAAAGTCACAATATTGAAATAAAAAATTGTAATATAAATTCACCTGAATTTGGCTGGAAATGTGCCAACGTAACAATAACAAATTCAAAAATTGATGCAGTGTATTTTTTATTTGAAACAAATAATGTTAATATCACCAACCTTGATATGACAGGTAAATATTCGTTTCAGTATATGGAAAATCTGCACATAAAAGATTCAAAATTGGATACAAAAGATGCTTTCTGGCACAGCAAAAATGTACTTGTTGAAAATTCTATCGTAAAAGGTGAATATTTAGGCTGGTTTTCCGAAAATATTACCTTTGTAAACTGCAAAATAATAGGAACACAGCCGTTATGCTATTGCAAGAGCCTTAAGCTGATTAATTGCACAATGGAAAATACTGACCTTGCTTTTGAATATTCAGAGGTAGAAGCTGATGTAAAGGGGCATATAGATTCTGTTAAAAATCCTAAATCAGGTACAATAACAGCAGACAGCACGGGTGAAATTATAAAAGAAGATGCAATTATGCCATGCTATGGTAAAGTTATAATACGTGCGCAGTCAAATTAAATTTTAGGTTCCGTTTTATGCAGTTAGTAGAAGATTGGTATTGATTGGAAGAAAGCATTTAATCCTTCTGTTATAACAAAAAACATCACGGCTAACATAGTTAGCCGTCAGGGGTTGCCTTCTTTTGCCGTTGA
>CALUSA010000047.1 GCA_944323275.1 Candidatus Gastranaerophilales bacterium | reverse complement strand
GCAGCACTATCTAAGGAAAACAACGACCTTGTGCGTACAACTCATATTGCAATAAAAGGTATTACTCAGGATATTTCTAACGAGTTTCAATTTAATACCGTTATTTCAAAATACCGTGAGTTTGTTAATGCAATTTATGACTACACCGCAAAGAAAACTCAATATTCTGACGAAGACAAGAATGTTTTGAGCTTTGCACTGGTCACATTGCTTAAACTTATGGCACCGACAACAGTACATTTGACGGAAGAAATTTATCATCAAATCGGCGGCAAAGGTTCTATACACGAAACCCAATGGCCTGAATTTGAGGAAAAATTAGCTAAAACTTCCGCAATTACACTGGTTGTACAGGTTAACGGCAAGGTTAAAGACAAGATAGAAGTCGATTCCGAATCCACAAAAGAGGAGCTTGAAAAACACGCTCTTGAAAGCGAAAAGGTTAAACAGGCAGCAGAAGGAAAAACTATAGTTAAAACTATTGTTGTCCCCGGCAGACTGGTTAATATTGTAGTGAAATAAAGGGTAAGCTCCTGGTTTACCACCGCCGATACAGACTTGTTAAGAGAATGAAGCGGAAAGGTGCTGATATGATGTGAAATTCTGTATTACAGAAAAAGCACTATGGCTTATCTTGTTGATAATCATAGCACTTATCTTCACAAAATAGGGAGTTAAGAAAGCTCTAAAGGTCTTGCCCACCTTTAGAGCTTTTTTCTATACTTTTATTATGAACAATTTATTTTTTTATTCAAGATATATGTTTTTGAGTCAGGTGTTAATCTAACCGATTTTGTTTTTATTTTGCAATTTAGACCCAAACAAGTATAATTTAGATAATTACTATTGATTTTAATGTATGGTGGATAGTTATGAGATTGAAGATTTTGAGTTTATTACTTTGGGTTTTGTTTTTTTCAAATACATCGGCAAACGCACTTTCTGTGCAGGAGAATACTGTTGTTTCCGATGCTGCTGTTGAGCAGCAAATCGTATCGGAAATCGGTATAGATAAAAGGATTCCGAATAAGGAAGAAGATATTACTCTCAAAAAGGGTTTGCAAGAGAAAGATATATTACAAGACGGGTCTGTTACACAAGATGAACCCGCAACGCAAGACATTGCCGTACCTCAGCCCGAAGCTGCCGTAAAAGAGGAATCACAAAATGAAGAAACTCAGGCAGCAGACACGGAGCCGGATACAAACTCTGCTTCAACCAAAACTGCTGATAGCGGAAAAGATTTAACAATAGACGACAGCTTTTATGAAATAGTTGATAAATCTTATGAAATTTCCGATGAGCAAACTGCAGACACAGAAACTGCCAAAGCGGAATTCGGTGCACAAGCAGATGACGGTGATGTTATGAATGCGCTGCTTTCTCCTATCGGCTGGATAATAGGTGGAATTGTTGCGCCGATATATATAGGGGCTGAGTTTGCCGGAAAATCCGTTGCCTGGAGCGGTGAACATATAGTAGCTCCTGTTGGAGAAGGGATAGCCAAAGGGGCATATTATGCTTCTTTACCGGTAATAAACAGTATCAGATGGAGTATTAACAATGTTGTTAATCCTACTGCTAAAGGTGTAGGCTGGACTATTGAAACAACAGCAAAAGGAATATACTGGGGAATTGATAAAACTTTTGATTATGCAATAATACCGACAGCTAAAGGAATTTATTGGGGTATGGGAAAAACTTTTGATTATACAATAGTTCCTACTGCACAAGCTATTGCGTGGATGGCTGATAAGGGTTTTGAATATGTTATAGAACCAACAGTAAATGGAATATACTGGACTGTTGAAAAAGGTTTTGAATATACTGTAGTTCCTGCTGCCGAAGGTTTGCTCTGGGGATCTGAAAAAACTTATGATTATGTATTACTTCCGGTAGCCAAGGGAGTGTATTACAGTGCCGATTTCGGTTTTGATTATATAGTTGCACCTTTTTCAAAAGGCGTATATAAAGGTGCTAAGTTTATAGCCGTGCCCGTTGGCAAAACACTCTGGGCAGGTACAAAATATACGCTTGTTCCTGTCGGAAAAGGACTTATGTGGGGTGCCGAAACAATAGGTGACGGCATTAACTGGAGCATTGATAACATAGTTGAACCTGTTGGAGAAGGTATCTGGTATGGGATAGAAAAAACCGTAACCCCGATAGGCAATGCTATTGATGCTGCAATTGATACCATTATGTCGTTGACCGGCAATTAATATACAATTGTCGCTATAGCTTATGTATGTAATTTTGTATTATGTTAGACTAATTGTGTAACAAAAATAAGGCTGTGTAATTTTATGGAAAATAATAAACAAAGATGTGAAAATTGTATAAATTTTAGAAAAGTGGTGATGATAGGCTGCGGGTTTGTAGGGGCGGCAAGTGCTTTCAGTCTTATGGAGTCAGGGCTTTTTACAGAAATGGTTATGATAGATGCAAACCGTGAAAGGGCAGAGGGAGAAGCACTCGATATCAGCCACGGAGTACCGTTTGCAAGACCTATGAAAATTTATGCAGGTGATTATGATGATATAGAAGGTGCTTCTTTGATAATTATTACAGCCGGAGCAAATCAGCAGCCGGGCGAAACCAGACTTGATCTGGTTAAAAAGAATGTAGAAATTTTTAAATCAATTATTCCGGAAATTTCTAAACGTAATTTCAACGGAATAATGTTGATTGTATCAAATCCTGTTGATATTTTGACTTATACGGCGTTAAAACTCAGCGGTTTGCCTAAAAACAGGGTAATAGGTTCAGGCACTGTGCTTGATACGGCGAGGTTAAAGTATGAAATAGGCAAACATCTGGATGTCGACAGCAGAAGTGTTCAGGCTTTTATAATAGGCGAACACGGCGATAGTGAAATCGCTGCCTGGAGCTGTGCTAATGTTGCAGGTATTGCATTAAGCGATTTTTGCGAAATGAGAGGACATTATGACGACCACGATAAAGCAAATCAACGTATCGCACTCGATGTAAAAAACAGTGCTTATGAAATTATTTCAAAGAAAAAAGCGACATATTACGGTATTGCTATGTCGGTAAAACGTATTTGTGAGGCGATTGTTCGTGACGAAAAATCAGTTCTTCCCGTTTCTTCATTAATGTGCGGAGAATACGGACTGGAAGATGTTGTGCTCAGTATGCCTTCTGTAGTAGGAAAAAACGGTCTGGAAGCGCATGTGCCTATTTCTTTAAGTCAGGAAGAAATTGAAAAACTGCACGATTCTGCTGATACGTTAAAAGGAATTCTTAAACAAAACGGATTATAAACAAATTTTGACGAATTATTTAATGGAAAATCCTCTGTGTTGTGAAATTCTTATAAAAAAATGTGTTGTTTTATAAATTTATTTTGATTTTATTTATATTTCTTAATATAATAAATATGCATCTTCATTATTGTAGAGGGGAATTTTATGACAGAGGAACAATCGGGATTAAGGAAACTGACAACATTACAGCTTTTAAATTTTTGTCTTGGGTTTTTCGGTCTGCAGTTTGCCTGGCAGATGAGAATAATTTTGTCGGGTCCTGTTACGGAAGGTCTTGGGGCATCACCGTTTATATTCGGTTTAATATGGCTGGCGGGACCTGTTACCGGAATGCTTGTACAGCCTGTCATAGGTGCAATAAGTGATAATACCCATACAATATTCGGCAGAAGAAGACCTTATCTTATGCTGGGTGCAATTCTTGCTGCAATTGCCTTGTGGGCGTTTCCTAACTCCGAAGGTATTGCAAATATTACGGCTGCCAAATTGCATGTCGTTGTGCCTGAGTTCGGCGGATTACTTGTTGCCGCAATAATGATATGGATTATAGATGCATGCGTAAACGCAGCACAGGGACCTTACAGAGCTTTGATTCCCGATAACATTGTTCCCGAACAGCATTCAATTGCAAACTCTTATTTGAGTTTTGCGATAGGTCTTGGTTCCGTAATCGCAGCGGGTACTGCTCCGTTTTTAAATTGGGCTTTCGGATATCAAATGTCAATAGAGGCTCAGTTTATTATGGCTGCTCTTGCTTTTTCTCTTGGTATGACCTGGACATGTATAACTTTTCAGGAGCGTCGGTTTGAAAAAAATGAAAACGCAAATGAAACTATAGAGCAGGAAGCAAAACCTACTTTTATGGATAATATCAAAACATTTTTAAATTCCTCTCCTGAGGTTTATAAAATTTGTATGGTTCAGTTTTTCACATGGATAGGCGTTATGTGTATGTTTATTTTCTTTACACAGTTTTCTATCCATACCGTATTTAATGTTCCTGACTTAACCAGTGCTCCTGATGAATTGATTTTGCAATATGAAAATGCTACAGCGGATGCAACAAACTTTTCTTCAATATGTTTTGCGGTGTTGAATCTTGTTTGTTTTCTTGTTTCTATTCCGATAGGGCTTTTGTCTACAAAATTCGGAAATAAAAAAGTCCACGCCGCAGCACTTTTGTCTATGACTGCAGCTTATATTTTGATGGCACTTACAAAAAATCCTAAGGCAATTATGCTTTTAATGGGGCTTGCAGGAATCGGCTGGTCAAGCATACTGGCATTGCCTTTTGCTATGTTGTCTGAATATATAAAAAAGGGTTCAGAGGGTGCTGTTATGGGGATATTTAATATATTTATAGCAGGACCTCAGGTGCTTGTTTGTACGCTTGTTGCATGGTTTATTTCAAGATGTGAGATAAAACTTTCAGGCGGTTTAATTAATTATCACTGGGAATATTCTTTTTATATAGGTGCAATTGTATTATTTGCTGCAATGGTAATAACTAACCTTATTAAAGAAAAACATGCAGAAGATTAAAATTTTAAATCTTTGATATCCATATTAAAATTCAAATCAATATAATTAAAAATCTTTTTTGGAATTTGCGGATTGAAATAATAGTTGTTGTCGCACGGCGCAAGTTTAAGATAGGTATATGATTTGTTTTTTACATTTGTGTTGAGTAAAAATTCCCTGCCTTCTGCCTCAATGATAATATAGCCGTTTCTTGACTGCATTTCTTTTATTTCGTACCCGAGAGAGTTTGCGGCAGAAAGAGCAAGAAAGTATAATTTGCCGAAGGGAAGTTTGTATAACCTGATACAATCGTGGTAACTTGTGTATGCGGTTTGGGTTTGTTTGGGTGTTTTATCCGTAGTTGATTCGGCACGGCAATCTGTCGTAAGAAATAAAAGTCCTGCTATTAGGGCAAAAATTGTTAATAAGCGTTTAGACATATTTATTCTCCTTCCTCAAACCAGGAAGCACCCCATTCCATATCAACAACAAGCGGTACAGTGAGAGGCTGGTTAAGCTCCATAGCTTCTTTTGTCAATTCTTTGACTTTTTCAAGCTCATCTTTGTAGGTTTCTATAATGAGTTCGTCGTGTACCTGCATAATTATTTTTGATTTTATTTTTTCTGTTTCAAATTTTTTATCCAAATCAATCATTGCAAGTTTTATTAAATCCGATGCCGAACCCTGCAGAGGCGTATTTATTGCGGCACGCTGTGCAAAGTCTTTTATTGTATGATTAGAGCTTAATAGCTCATCCAGAAGATATCTTTTTCTTCCGTAAATTGTCTGTGCATAACCGTTTGCATAAGCTTTTTGGATGGAATTGTCCATATATTCTTTAACTTTGGGGTAAGTAGAAAAATATTTATCTATAAACAATTGTGCTTCTTCGTTTGAAATGCCGAGTGCACTTGCCAGTCCGTAACGTGTTTGACCGTAAACAATACCGAAATTTACGGCTTTTGCTTTGCTGCGCATTTCTTTTGTAACTTCGTTTAATCCTACGCCGAAAATTTTTGCGGCGGTTTCTGCATGGATATCTTCGCCTGATTTAAAAGCGTGGATTAAGTTTTCATCGCCGGAACAATGCGCAAGCAGTCTTAATTCTATCTGGGAATAATCTGCGGATAAAAGTACCTGTGAATCTTTATTTTCCGGTACAAAGGCTTTTCTTATTCTGCTTCCAAGCTCTGTGCGTACGGGAATGTTTTGTAAATTCGGGTTTGAGGAGGATAATCTGCCAGTAACAGTGATAGTCTGGTTATAGCTTGTGTGAATTTTTTCGTCAACAGGACTTATCAAATCCGGCAGAGCATCCACATAAGTGGATTTCATTTTTGCATAGTGCCTGTATTTTAGCAGGCATGCAGCTATTTCATACTCTTTTGACAGTTCTTCAAGCACTTTTGCATCGGTAGAAAATTTATTAGCTCCTCTTTTTTTAGTTTTGGGCTGTATCTGCAGTTTTTCAAATAGTATTGCGGCTACTTGTTTTGGTGAATTTATATTAAATTTTTCACCGGCAAGCGTGTATATTTTTTCTTCTATGTCTTTTAAGTTTTCTTCAAGCTCCTGATTTAATACCTTAAGATAATCAGTATCTAGCGCAACGCCTTGAGCTTCCATTTTTGCAAGCACCAGAGAAACCGGAACCTCCATGTTGTACAATAGCTCAAGACCTTCGGCATCAAGTTTTTGCTGCCAGAATTTTGTAAGCTCCAGTGTTGCAAAAGCATCGTCGCATGCATAATCAGAAGCCTGCTTGACGGGTACATCGTCCATGGTAATTTGGTTTTTACCTTTGCCGATTAACTCATCAATTTCAGTCATAAAATAGTCGAGATTTTCGGCTGCCTGCGCTTTTAGCCCGTGTTTTCTCGACGGGTCATTTATGTAACTTGCCAGCATTGTGTCAAAAATTATGCCTTTTAGATGTATATCGTATTTTAAAAGCGCATTTATCTCATATTTGGCGTTTTGAAAAGTTTTGTATATTGCGTGTGATTCAAAGATCGGTTTAAGTTTTTGCAATACGTAATCCATCTCGAGCTGTTCGCCGACTTTGTGGAAAACAGGTATGTAAAAGGATTTAGTCTGACCTTGTTCAGGTAAAATAACTACTCTTGCGTCTTTTGCCTGAATTTGTTCATTGTAAGCAAGGGAAATACCGACCAAATCAGCTTCAAATGCATTTACTGAAGTTGTTTCAGTGTCAATTGAAATGAGGGTTTGTTTGTTTAAAACCTTGATTAATTCTTCAAGGTCATTTTCTGTAATAATGGTTTTGCGTTCGTTTTTTAAAGCCAAAGAAGTGTTTTGCGCTGCAAATAAACCAAGCTGCTGCGTAGCGGGAGATTGTATTGTAGTTGAGTTTTCTTCCTCAATTTGTTCTGCGTTTTCTGTTTCTTTTGGTTTGGCACTTCCGTCTTTAAGGCTGATAAAATCAATTAGTTTTTCATCTGCCATTTGTTGTTTTTTTAAGATACCATTATCTATGCTTTCAGGGCGTGAAGTAACAGAACAAACACTGAACGGGCGCAGGATTTCAGGCAGATTTTTTAAGAAGCTGAAAAATTGAACACGTTTTAAAAATCCGCTGACTACATCAATGTCAGGCATTTCAAGATTTGTTTTATCAAAATCAAAGTCTATGTCAACATCTCTTTTTATCGTCGCCAGATAATAACTCATTTTTGCATCTTCAATACCGTTTTGAAGTTTTTCTTTGAGTGATTTGCCGTCGACATCGTCTATGTGTGCCAGTACATTATCCAGAGTTTGGAATCTGTCCAGAAGTTTCACTGCTGTTTTTTCACCTATGCCTTTAATACCGGGAATATTGTCAGAGGTGTCGCCTCTTAAGGCTTTGTAATCTACAACCTGATCCGGATATATGCCGAGTTTGTTATAAACACCTGCCCAGTCATAGTTTATAAGTTCGCCTTTTGACGGTATTAAAACGCTTACGGTGCCTTGTTTGTCTATTAATTGGAAAGCATCCTGATCTCCCGTAAGGATGATTGTTTTGTGTCCTAATTTAGAGGCTTTTGTCACAATTGTACCTATTACATCATCAGCTTCAAAGCCTTCTTTTGTATAAATGGGAATATTGAAGGCTTTTAGCCCTTCCATTATCAGTCCCATCTGGCTTTGCATTGTATCGGGCATTTGTTCTCTGTTTGCTTTGTATTCCGTATAACATTCCGTTCTAAAGGTGTGATGGCTTACATCAAAAGCCACGGCAATACAGTCGGGGTTAATTTTAGGGTTTTTGAGAAGATCAAAGATTGCTTTGAAAAAACCGAAAACCGCCCAGGTCGGTTCTTTATCGGAGGTTTTCATTCCTGTTCTTTCAAGTGCATAATAGCTTCTGAAAGCCAGTGCATGACCGTCTATCAAAATAAGTGTTTTGCTGTTATTCATACTCCCCGCCCGTTGTTATCTTTCTTTAGGCATTTTAGCATAAATAGTCGTTTTTGTCCGTGTATTTTTCTTAAAATAGTTGAATTTTATTCTAAAATTCCTGCAAGGTATGCGATTGTGCGGGGGAAGTATTGCATCCAGAAGTGAGAACGTATGCCTTGAGTCTTATTTTTGGGGCAGGTATTTAAAATACTGTTTGTTTCAGCAATGCCTTCTTTTATGGAATCAGAGCCGAGATAGTGGTAATCTGCGGTAAAATAGCCGATTTCAGAAAGTTGGGCATCACAAAAATGTTCACGAAAAGCATTTTTTTCTTCGTTATAAATTTCTCTTAAGGTTTTGTCATCTTTAATTTTTTCCGCAATTTCTTTAAACATTAAATCATCTTTTGCGTGTCCCCATTCGTGAAGCAGTACAGCAATATCAATGTATTCTCTGCTTGTAATTATTGCCTGTTCTTTCGGGCTGAAAGCTGCATTTGCAAGGCTGTCTAATACATAAAATGCTTTTAAATCCAGTTCTTTCATATTAAACAATTCGTCGCCAGGGAAGGCTTTTAACACAGGCAAAAGTAAATCAGCAGTGTCTTTGGTAAAGTTTTTTAAATCGATTTGTGCAATTTTTCCGTTCTGTAAATTTTCTATACGGATACTGTTTTCGTCAAATTTGATATCAAATTTTTTGTTGTTGCGTGATGACACAAAATGCTTGTCATCAATAACTTCAAACGTAACAGAGCTGTCTAAAAGCTTTTTGCCGTTTTTATCCGTGATTTTGTAGTCAAGAATTCTGTTGCCTTTCGGGTCATCTTCATAACGGTAATAAGTTTTGGTTCCGTCTAATGATTCCATATTTTTTTCAACAATATCGTTGCCTTCTTTTGTTGTTAAAGCATTTGAAATTTTTTCTACTTTCCCGTCAGCGTAAGTTTTGGTAATATTAAATATTCCGTTAATTGTTGACGGTTCGATAACTTCTTCATAAATTAAATTGTTGTCTTTATTGAATTTTTTAGTCGACATGGATTTAAAAATTTCATAATCTGAATAATCTTTTTGTTCAATTTTGTGTCGAACAGAGGTGATAGTGTTGTTTTTAAAATCGTGTTCCTGTCTTTCAACAAAATTAATCCATTTTTTTTCTTTAATTTCGGTTGTCGGTTCACCTTTTTTGATGTCGTAAAGCAGTTTTGTTTTTTCCCAGCTGCCGCCGGTTGTAAGTTCTACTATGCTTGAAATATTTTTGTTGAGATTTATATCAACATAGTCAACTTTTTTATCTTTAAGATAATCTTTTAAATATTCTTTAAAATGGAGCAATTCTTCTTCTGTTGCTGTTTTGAAAATACCTGCAGAAATTTGTCCTGTTTTTTTAATACCGAGTTCCTGAAAATTTATTTTTTCAATTTTTTCTATGGTGTCCAGGTCCTGATAGATGATAAAGTTTTCAAAAGCTTCTTTTGAAGACATCGGCAGCTTCATTGTCATCATTTTGTTTAAGTTGTCTAATACCTGTTTCAGGCATGGGCGGGTCGGATGACCTTCTTTTTCTAGACAGGACAGACGGAGAACAAAATGGAGAATGTTTCTGTCAAGACGTTCTTCTTGTGCATATAAAGATTTATTTTGAGCTTCCCAGCGCATGTTGTAGAGTTTTGTAAAAGTATCAAGTGCGTAATTGTCTTCTTCAAGCTCAAAGCATTTTGCCATATATTCAATATCAGGCAGAGCCGTTACATTGTAGTTTTTTGAGTATATATCAAGGTAATTTTCAAGAGCGGAAGCGTCAAAATTACCTTTATTTTCACCGGCTTTTTTTATGGAAGCATCAACGAACATTTCTATATTTTTGGTATCGATACCAATAAAGAGCCGTTTTAATATATCCGTATCTTTTTGAGAAAGTGAACTATAAGGTTTACCTAGTTTTTGCAATGCAATTTTGGTTTTGTTTTCACCGTCGTAAGTAGAGGTTACTAATTTTTTTACGAATTCTACAGTCGGTTTGTCAAACTCAAAACCGTAATTGTTGTTTTCCTCGTTTTTGGACTTTTCAATGAAATTAAAAATTTGTGTGAAATTTTCGTCATCTTTCATTGATTTGGCAAGTTCGATAAACTCGTCACGTTTTATGTTTTTGTCTTCATCAAAAGAAAGAGCAATTTTTTTGACCTGTGCTGCTTTAAATCTGTCAAATACAGAGTTAAGCTCGTCAGTTAAATTTTTTACATAGAAAGAAAAATTTCCGTTTTTATCTTTTGCATCAAGGATTTGTGAAAAAATCTCCTGAGTTTTTTCGCCTTGCGACAATTTTTCATCAGCATAATTCAGGGCTGTCGTATCAAATTTTCCGTTTTTGTTTTGCAAGATTGCAAAAACATGTTTTGTATCGTATTCAAAGAGCTTTTTAAAGTGGTCGGCATGTTTTGTGAAAAAAGCCATTGCCGCATTATTAAATGAGCCGTCTTGGTTTTTTACCCTTCTTAAAACTTCCGGATTTTTTGCTTCCTCAAAAATTCTTAAAGAATCCCATATTAGAGTATTTTTTTGCTCGTAACGCTTTAAAAATTCAAATGCTGAGGCAGGAATTTGACCGCTGTTGTCAGTCAAGGCTTTTAAAATATCATCAAATCTTTTTTCGTTTTTTATTCCGATTTGTCTTAAGTGATTAAAGAGTTCTTCTTTTGAAATAGTTTTTGTATCAGAAATGCCTGCATAAGCCTTGAGAACAGAGGCGTCAATATGTGCTGACTCCGCCGGAATCGTATTCTCTGTTTGTAAAGTCGGAGAATAAGAATCCTTTTTGGCGGAGTTTAGCGCATCTTTGTTTATTTGCATTCCATTTGAATTGATGACCTTCATAAATTTATAACGTTTATTAGGATAAAAAATTTACAAATTAAAAGAAAAATTTTACTGTTTGTTAACAGAATTTAAAACAATTGTTTTGAATTTTTGTTAAAAATTAAAGGCAGGATTGCAAATTTGACGACAATAAGATTTATTATTATATTTCATGATAATATATTTATAAAGTTGAGTAGGATAGACTAAAAAGTTAGGACACCTTCCCCATGGGTGATGAAGATAAGCAGTTTGAGGCATCGCACCAAAAACTGGAAAAAGCGAGAAAAGAAGGTCAGGTTGTAAAATCTAAGGATTTTTCAACGGCTATTGCCATGATTGTAATGTTTTTTGCAATAGCTAAACTTGCGCCGTTTATTTTTGATCAAATTTCACGCCTTTTTGTACTTTGTTATGAACAAATACCCAATCAGCATTTAGATGTAATAGGTATGCCTTATCTTTTGTTTATTACTCTTGTTCCTACGGTTTTGATTATCGCTCCGATACTTGCACTGGCTATGTTTATTGCAATTATCGGTGATTTTATTCAGGTTGGTCCTTTGTTTACGACAACACCGCTTGCGCCTAAATTGGATAAATTAAACCCGACAAAATATTTTAAGAATCTTATGTCTGTAAAGACATTGTTTGAACTTGTTAAAAACATTATTAAGGTTGTAATTTTAGGTTATGTAGGCTGGTCTGTGTACAGCTCTCATTTTGAGATAATTCTCGGGCTGGCAGCTATGGATAATCATTTTGCGGTTATGCAGGAATTCGGCTCGTTGATTATGGACTTCGTAATAAAGGCGAGTATTGCGTTTCTTGTTATTTCGGCTGCAGACTACGGTATGACCAGATGGAAATTTCTTCAAGACCAGAAAATGTCTTTTAAAGAGGTAAAGGATGAATATAAAAACACGGAAGGTGATCCGAATGTTAAAGCCGCATTGCGTCAGCGACGCCAGCAAATGATGCAGCAGGGGATGATGGATGCTGTTCCTGATGCGGATTTTGTTGTTACAAACCCTACTCATGTTGCCTGTGCGTTAAAATACGATCAGGAAACAATGGAATCGCCTAAACTTGTTGCTAAAGGTACAGAGCTTTTTGCTAAAAAGATTATAGAAATCGCAAGAGAACACGGGGTTCCTGTTGTGGAAAATCCGCCTGTTGCACGTGCCCTTTTCAGACTTGTTGATGTAAACCGTGAAATTCCCCCTGATTTGTATAAAGCCGTAGCAGAAATCTTATTATTTGTATATAATTTGCGAAATTCTCAAAAACCTAGTAATATAAATACTAAGATAAGTGATAGAAGTGACAGAAGATAATCATGATTAATAACGCTTCTCAAAATAAAATTAAAGAATATATTTCTATAGTTGAAAAGGTAGCAAAGGTAGAACACAGACGTATTCCGTCACACATGGTGGATTACGAAGAACTTGTTTCTATCGGTATAATTGCTGTACAGGCAATGATTAAAAACAAAACACCCGAACAGCTTGAAAAATATAATACTTCATATATTTCAACAGCCGTAAGATGGGCTATCAGAAATGAATTAAGAAACAGATATAAATGGTACACGCTAAAACATAAAACTGATTCGGAAACTGCAGAAGCCGCAGAAGCAGCAGGTGTCGATGATGCTCTTGATGTTTCCCCCGGAAAAGTAAGAGAAGCTATTTACGAAACAATACTTTCTATTGACTCAATAGCTGCAGCATCTTCTGATAACGATTCTCCGTTTGATTTTATAAAAGATCCGCATGCCCTGCCCGATGAAAAAGCAGAAATCAGCGAACTCGGTAAAGCCATAAGAGAAGCTATTGCCACATTACCGCAAAAGGACAGGCTTGTCGTTGAATACAGATTCTACAGAAATATGCAGGTTAAAGAAATTGCCGAGCAGGTCGGGTTGTCATCTTCCCGTATTACAAGGATTGTTCAGGCGGCACTTAACCACGTGAGAGAATACCTTGTTGCTCACGAACATTACGGTTATTAATCAGGTTTTATTCTGTGCAAAATATTTTTATTGCTTTGTTAATAATAATTTGTATAGCTCTTGCGGCATGGCTCGGGTATATTTTTCTGCAATATAAAAAACTAAAACAGACTTTCCGCAACCATAAGAAAATGCTCAGGAGTGTTACAAAAACTATAAACTCGGTGCGATACGGAAATTTGTATGAACGTATCCCAAAAGAAACAGCCTCTGTACTGCCTAATCTTGCCCAGAGCGTAGATTCGATGATTGAAGCCATTGTGGACAGGGAAAATATGATTAAAGAATATCAGTCCGAATTAAATCAAAAAATAGATGTTCTGACAGAAGTAGAAGAATTGAAAGAGGATTTTGTAGCAACTTTAACCCATGACCTTAAAGTCCCTATTCTGGCAGAAAAAAATATGCTTAGTTTTTTATTAAACAATCGTTTTGGCGAGCTTAACGACCGTCAGAAAGAGGCAATAGGCTATTTAACAAGTTCTAATAACGAACTTGTCGAGCTTGTGGAAATTATTCTTGAAACATATAAATTGAATGAAACAAAAATAGAGCTGCATAAAGAAGAACAGGATGTTAACCGTCTGATAGAAGAAACTATAGAACAAATGCGCCCTATAGGTGATACTGATTCCATTGCAATAAATTACTGGAGTGAGTTTTTTAGCAGAGTTAATCTCGATGAGTTTTATATCAAAAGGGTTTTAAAAAATCTTATTTTAAATGCGCTTTCTTTTAGCGAACCTTGTTCAAAAGTAGATGTTGCACTGTGTAATGACAGCAAAAATATTTATATAAAAATAACAAACTACGGGAAAAGCATTAAACAGGAAGAAATAGACCACGTATTTGATAAGTACTATACAACTGCTAAAAAATTTCGCAAGGTAGGTACGGGGCTCGGGTTATATCTTTCAAACCGTATTGTGAAGGCACATAACGGTGAAATAATTGTAGAAACGGATGCAAACAATATTCCTTATACAACTTTTATGATTAAGCTGCCAATTGAATAAATTTCAATTAAGATATTGAGCAAGGCTTTGTATGTATTCTACCGGTTTTACAGAAGCATAAGGCTCAAAACTCAGTACGTTAAGATATTTTTTTGCACGGCTTACTGCTACATAAAACAGTCTTAAGGCTTCGTTAGCTTCTCTTGGTTTTTGCCAAAGTTGTTTATAAATCAACGCTTTCGGTGTAGGTTTACCTTTAAATTTATTTGTAATAATTCCAAATCCAGGTTTGTTTCCGTATTGCATATCAAAGATTATATTTGATTTGTCAGGTGTTTTAGAGCTGCTTGCAATACTTAATACAAATACATACGGATATTCCAGCCCTTTTGAGGCGTGTATAGTAAGGATTTGTACGGCATTTACGTCTTGTGAATTTATGGAAGGCAATTCAAAATTGCGGTCATCTTTGATTTGGTCAAGATAGTCAATCAGGCTGTTTACGCTGATATAACTCTCATTTTGTTCAAAGTCATCAATTATTTTTTCTAATATGCTTAAATTGTTATTTAAACTTATTGTATCGGTGGCTTGGGTTTCTTCTTTTATGTTAAATACCGGCAGTTTGGTTTTGATTATTTCAAAAATTTGCAGCAGTGTAAGAGAGTTTTTATTTTTTCTCAAATAATTTATTGTTTCATAAATCTTTTCTGCCTGTTCATTTTCTGCTTTTTGCATTTGTTTAAGGGTTAAAAATTTTTGTGCAAAATTCAGACGTTTTATTTCCTCGGCTGTCATTGTTTCTTTTAGTACAGTGTCAAATTCTTTTTTCATTTTATAAATTTCAGCGTCAGAGTTATTAACCTTTAAAAGTCTTATCAACGCTTGTTCGTCCTCGGAGTTTTTAATAAGCCGCAGAGCCGACACAATATTTTTTACAACGGGTTCTTCAAAAAAGCCTGTATTAACCTTTTTAACAGAGGGGATATTTCTTTTTTTCAGTTCTTTTTCTACAATATCAGCCTGAGCGTGTGATTTTACAAGCACTGCAAA